>JAFXMI010000046.1 GCA_017530505.1 Clostridia bacterium
AAAATTAAAAATATAAATAAAAATAAATTTGGAAAAAAATAATAATTAATTAGAAAATAATTAAAAAATTAAAATTATAGTAATTAATTTGAAAATAATTTAAAAATTAAAAATTAAAATAAAAAAATTCAAAAACTAAATTAAATTTTTTAATTAATTTTTGAATTTATAAAAATCTATTTTTAAAATTAAATAACTTATTTTTTTATAATAATCTTATTATTTTTTTCATGTGTTAAATTCTCAAAATCAATTGCTTTTTTTGATTGATTTTTGCGTCTTAAATTATCTTTAGCAACAGTTGTTAACAATTTGATTCTATTTGTTTGGTTTGTTTCACTTGCTCCTGGATCATAGTCAATAGGGGAAATGTTTGCCATAGGATATTTTTCCCTAATTGCTTTAATAACACCTTTACCAACGACATGATTTGGTAGACATGCAAAAGGTTGAACACAAACTATATTAGGAATGTTATTTTCAATATACTCAATCATTTCTGCAGTTAAAAACCAACCTTCACCGGTTTGGTTTCCACTAGATAGAATTTCATTAACTTTCTTTTCCAAATGCTTAATATCGACAGTAGGCATATATCCTTTTTTTGAATATGATAAAGCTTTTTTACTATCTTTTTCTAAAAGATTTATTAAGTTAAGAGCTATTTTATATATATTAGCTGTTTTATTATCAATATGTATTAATTCGTTCATTGTAATTTTATTCATTATAAAATATTTAATAAATCCCATAAAGTCAGGAACAATAACTTCTGCACCTTCTTTTTCAAGAACATCAACTACAAAATTATTTCCAAAAGGGTGATATTTTATTAATATTTCACCAACAATCCCAATTCGAGGCTTTTCAATTGAGGTATCAATTGAAATTTTTTCAAAGTCATTTACCATATCATAAATTGAATCTCTAAATTCAGTAATAGTTGATTTTGAAACAAATTTTTTACATCTTGTAAGCCATTTATTAAATAATTCTTCAGATTCACCTTTATGGAGTTCATAAGGTCGATTTTTATATAACATTTTTTGAAGCAAATCTCCATAAATAATTGCTTTTAAGAGTTTTTCAGCCATTTTTGCAGTAATTTTAAATCCAGAATTTTTTTCCATTCCAACAGCATTAAAAGAAATAACTGGTACATTTGGAAATCCTGCATCTTGTAAGGCTTTTCTAATAAATCCAATATAATTTGTTGCTCTACATCCACCTCCAGTTTGTGACATAATTAAAGCTGTTTTATTTGGATCATATTTGCCAGATTCTAAAGCTTCAATCATTTGTCCAGTTGTTAATATTGATGGATAACATGCATCATTATTTACATATCTAAGACCAGTTTCTACAGTTTTTTCAGTACATTTTTTCAGTAATTTTAATTTATATCCAAGGGATTGCATTGCTGACTCTAATAATTCAAAATGAATTGGTGCCATTTGTGGACATAAAATTGTATAATCTTTTTTCATTTCTTTTGTAAACAATATTTTGTTGATAGTGTAATTTCCAAGATTATTTTTTTGTTCAGATGATAATTCTTTTTTTAGATTTATACGTTTATTCATACTTGCTAAAAGCGAACGAATACGTATACGTATAGCACCTAGATTGTTAATTTCATCAATCTTTATTAATGTATACATATTATCATAAGATTTAAGTATTTCTTCTACTTGATCAGTTGTAACAGCATCAACTCCACAACCAAAGGAGTTTAATTGTATCATTTCTAATTTATCATTTTTGCCAACATAATCAGCTGCAGAATATAATCTAGTATGGAAAACCCATTGATCTACAACACGAATAGGCCTTTTAAGTTTTCCAAGGTGCGAAACACTATCTTCTGTTAAGACACAAAGACCCAAACTTGTAATTAATTTATCAATTCCATGATTTATTTCTGGATCAATATGATATGGACGTCCAGCTAAAACAATTCCTCTTAAATCATTATTTTCTATATATTTTATTACTTCTTCACCTTTATCTTTTATCTCTTTTTTTACTTGTTGATATTCTTTTTCAGCACGGAGAGCTGCATTTAAAAGCTCTGCTTTTTTGAAGTTAAATTCTTTAAAACAATTTGCTTCTAAAATAGTTTTAACTAATTTTTTAGTATCATAAATAGGTAAAAATGGGTTCATAAAATTAACCTTATTTTCACTTAATTCATCAACATTATTTTTTAAAACTTCAGAATAAGAAATTACAATAGGACAATTATAATGATTGTTTGCTTCTTGGTTCTCTTGTCTAGAATATGGTATACAAGGATAAAATATATTATTTATTCCTTTTTTTAATAAGCTTATTAAATGACCATGAGAAAGTTTTGCAGGATAACAAACTGATTCCGACGGCATTGATTCTATTCCTTTTTCATAGGTTTTCCTATTACTTTTTTCTGAAATAATAACTCTAAAACCAAGATTTGTAAAAAAAGTAAACCAAAAAGGATAATCCTCGTACATATTTAAAACTCTTGGAATTCCTATTGTACCACGATAAGCATCTTTTTCATCTAATGGTTTATAGCCAAATATTCTTTCATATTTCCATTGATATAGATTTGGCAGTTTTTTAGTTTCTATAGTATCACCAGAACCTTTTTCACATCTATTTCCAGAAATAAATTTTTTTCCATTTTTAAAGCTATTTATTGTAAGCAAGCAATGATTTTCGCACCCTTGACAACGAATATGGGAAATTTTTATATTTAAATTATCTAAATCTTCGGTTTTTAGAATCGTAGAATAATATTCCATATCTAAGTTACTATTAAACTGTTCTTTCGCAAGAAGTGCAATACCATAAGCTCCCATCAAACCAGATATATTTGGACGAATTACATCTTTTCCAACAATTAATTCAAAAGCCCTTAAAACAGCATCATTATAAAAAGTTCCACCTTGTACAACTATGTTTTTTCCAAGAGTTTTTATGTCTCGAATTTTCATAACTTTTTGAATTGCGTTTTTTATTATAGAATAAGAAAGTCCAGCTGAAATATCTCCAACAGAAAAACCTTCTTTTTGGGCTTGTTTTATTTTTGAATTCATAAATACCGTACAACGAGAACCTAAATCAACAGGAGTTTTAGCGTTTATTGCTTCATTTACAAAATCCTCAATTTTAAGGTTTAAACTCTTTGCAAATGTTTCTAAGAAAGAACCGCAACCAGAAGAGCAAGCTTCATTTAACATTATATTATCAATAGCATCTTTTTTTAATTTTATGTATTTCATATCTTGGCCACCAATATCAATAATACTAGTAACATTGGGTTGGAATTCTTTTGCAGCAGTATAGTGAGCAATTGTTTCAATTTCATTTAAATCAACATTAAGAGCTGTTTGTATTAATTTTTCACCATATCCTGTAACACCACTAAACCTTAGTTTTACTGTAGAAGGCAACGCTTTATACATTTTTTTTAGCATTGAAATTACGCTTTTTAAAGGATTACCACCATTATTTGTATATAAATCATATAAAATTGAGCCTTCATTATCTATCAAAACTAATTTAGTAGTAGTTGATCCAGCATCAATTCCTAAAAAACAGTCACCAGAATAAGATTTTAATTCTCTTCTTTGAATGTTTGCTTTATCATGACGTTCTTTAAATTTTTTGTAATCATCTAAAGTTTCAAATAAAGCTGGTAAATGAGAACTTTCAGTATAACTTGATTTTTTAAAGTTTGAAATTTTTTCCTTTAATTCTTCACAAGAAATAGGTTCAGTTTCATATGAAGATAAGGCAGCGCCATTTGCGACAAAAAGGTGAGCATTTTTAGGAATTAAAATTTGTTCAGGTTTTAAATTTAATGTTTCTATAAATCTTTTTCTAAGTTCAGGTAAATAATTTAATGGACCACCTAAAAATGCTATATTTCCTTTAATTGGTCTACCACAAGCTAATCCACTAATTGTTTGATTAACAACTGCTTGAAAAATTGATGCAGAAATGTCTTCTTTTTTTGCACCTTCATTTAGAAGAGGTTGAATATCTGTTTTAGCAAAAACACCACATCTTGAAGCAATAGGATAAATAGTTGAATAATTTTTTGCTAAATTATTCAGTCCTAATGTATCTGTATTAAGAAGAGATGCCATTTGGTCTAAAAAAGCTCCAGTTCCACCTGCACAAGTTCCGTTCATCCTTTGCTCAATAAATTTATCAAAATATATAATCTTAGCATCTTCACCACCAAGTTCTATTACTACATCTGTATTGGGAATTATACTTTCGACAGCAGTTTTACAAGCAATAACTTCTTGAATGAATGGAATCTTCAAGTATTTTGAAATATCAATAGCACCTGATCCTGTAAGAGCTAGTGAAAAAAAGTTTGAAGGATATTTTTCAATAAGTTTATTTAACATATTAAATAAGATTTTTTTGGTATCTGAAAAATGTCTTTGATACTCAGAATAAAGAATATTTTTTTCATTATCCAAAACTACAATCTTTACAGTTGTAGATCCAATATCTAATCCTACATGTAATATTTTTTTCATATAAATTTTCAATCCTTTCTATTAGATAGGAATTTTATTTTTCTAACAACAAGGGAAAGCTAAAAAATACAAGCTTCCCCATCTAAACTATATTATATCATGTTTTTGTTAATAGTCAACTAAAAAATTTTCTAAAACATTAGTAGATAATGTAATACAAACCAATAATGACAAGCACTACCTATCATAATTAGTATATGGAATATTTCATGAAATCCCCATATTCCAAAAGTTTTTTTAGGAATCTTTAATCCATATATTATTCCACCAATAGTATAAAATATTCCTCCAGCAACTAACCACCAAAGAGAATAAAATAAATTTGCATTTTTAAAGGCTTTAATTAATGGAATAATTGCAATCAATACTGCCCATCCCATCATAATATAAATAGTTGTAGTTAATTTTCTTGGAGCCTTGATCCAAATACTAGTTAGTAATGTTCCCAAAATTGCAAATCCCCATATTACACCAAATATGCTCCAACCCCATGGACCTCTTAAAGCAGTAAAACAAACAGGAGTATAGCTAGCTGCAATTAAAATATATATCATAATATGATCAAATTTTCTAAAAATTGAAATACCTTTTTCTCCAATATTAAGCCAGTGGTAAAGTGTACTAAATAAATAAAGTAGAAAAAGTGATGTACCAAATAAAGTAAAAGAAATTACATGATATGCATTTCCCCAAATAGAAGAAAAAACTATTAGAATTACTAAACCAATTAAGGATAAACTAGCTCCAATACAATGGGTTAGACCACTAAGTGGTTCTCTTAATTTTGCCATAAAAAAATCCTTTCATTTATAATTTTATAATATAATACAACAAAAATTTATAAAAGTCAATATTTATAAATAGATTACATAGTTTTAAAAACTAGTTGAAAAATATTTACTATAAAAATGTTTTATAAATTTTTTATTATTCTAAAATATTGCTTTTATTGTATATTATACCAAAATATTATTATTTTTAAATAATAAATTTTTAAAAAAGTAATAAAAGAAATATAAGAGAATATTATGTACAAGGAGGTTGATTATATGAAAAAAAAGATTGGAATTGTAATTATTTTGATGTCTATAGTAATTTTAGGATTTGTTGTTTATAAAAATATAAGTATTGAAACAGAATATACTCCTGAACTTGAAATAGAAGATACAGAGTATAGAAATACTGCAATTAGTTTATATTTTCAAGATAAAGAAAGCAAAACATTACAAGTTGAAACAAAATTAATTGATTCAAAAGAATTATTAAAAAATCCATATATTAAATTAATTAGTCTTCTGTTGGAAGGACCAGATAATCAAAATTTTGAATCACCTATTCCAAGTGGAACAAGATTAATTTCAGTTGTACAAGATGGAGATGTTTTAGTGGTAGATTTATCAAGTGAATTTTTAAATTTTGAAACACCTGAAGCTAAATCAAATTCAATATATTCAATAGTAAATACAGTTACCGAATTAAATGAAATTTCAAAAGTAAAATTTTTAATTGATAGTAATGAAATAGATGATCTAAATAATGAATTTGCACGAGAAAAATAAATATGCTATAATGAAGATTATGGAATTACTAGAAAATGAAAGAATAGATGATTTAGAATTTAATAATCTTAAAATAATTCAAAATAAAAATGGATTTTGTTTTGGAATTGACAGTGTTTTGCTTTCAGATTATGCTAAAAATTTAAAGAAACAAAGTAAAGTTGTTGATATTGGAACAGGAACAGGAATAATCGGTATATTGTTATGTGCTAAATCAAGATTAAAAACAATTACTGGTATTGAAATTCAGGAAGAAGTAGCTAAAATGGCAGAAAAGAGTATAAAACTAAATAATTTGCAAGAACAGTTTAATATCTTAAATATCAATATAAAAGAGGTATTTAATTATCTTGAGCCTAATACAATAGACTGTATTGTAACGAATCCACCATATATTAAACTAAATACAGGTGCTAGAAATATTGAAAATAGTAAATTTATTTCAAGACATGAAGCAGAATGTAATCTTGAAGATATAATAAAAATTAGTTATAAATTATTAAAAAGTAATGGGGAATTTTATATGATACATAGGACAGAAAGGTTGGCAGATATAATGTACCTTTTAAGAAAATACAGATTAGAAGCAAAGCAGATGCGTTTTGTACAAAGCAAACAAAACTTATCTCCTAATCTTATTTTGTTAAAATCTATAAAAAACGGTGGGAACAGTGTAAAAATAGATAAACCATTAATTATTTATAACGAGGATGGAACATATACAGAAGAAGTAAAAAAAATATATAACAAGAGGTAAAAAATGATAGGAACATTATATTTAGTAGCAACACCAATAGGAAATTTAGAAGATATTACATTAAGAGCTTTGAAAATTTTAAAAAGCGTAGATTTAATTGCAGCAGAAGATACTAGACATACTTTAAAATTATTAAATCACTTTGAAATTTCAAAGCCTCTTATTAGCTATTATGAACAAAATGAAAAAATAAAAAGTGAAAAATTAATATCAAAATTATTAGAGGGAAAGAATATAGCTGTTGTTTCAGATGCTGGAACTCCTGGAATTTCAGATCCAGGAGAGGAAATAGTAAAAAGAGCAATTAAAAATAATATAAAGATTGTACCAATTCCTGGAGCTTGCGCTCTTATTAATGCTTTAATTGTATCTGGTATGTCAACAAGTGAATTCGAATTTATTGGTTTTTTATCAGCTAATAAAAAGGATAGAAAAGAAAAACTAGAACAAATAAAATATGATACAAGGACAATAATTTTATATGAGGCCCCTCACAGACTTAAAGTAACTTTAGAAGCGATACAAGAAGTTTTAGGAGATAGAAAAATTGTACTCGTTAGAGAACTAACAAAAGTTTATGAAGAATATATTAGAGGGAATGTATCAACAGTTTTAGAACAAATTGTGGATATCAAAGGCGAATTTGTAATCATTCTTGAAGGAAATGTTATCTCAAAAAAGGAATTAGAAATTAGTAATCTAAATAAAAAGACATTAGAGGAACATTATGCATTTTATGTTGAACAAGGAATTGATAAAAAAGAAATTATTAAAAAAATTGCCAAAGATAGAAATGTTAGTAAAAATGAGATTTATCAATATTTTATAAAATCTACATAGATTATTGACTAAAATAAATAAACATGGTATATTTTTTCCTATGAGAATTCTATTAATTATACCAATTTTTATTATAATAAAAAAAATTTTAATAGCTTTACTTATCCAAAAGCTATTAAAACGAATTTCTAAATCGTAATTAATTTACTAGGAGTAGTTCTACTAGCGACACTTATCTTAATATTATTAGTATCTATATTATTATTTATTAATTCTTCAGTAACTGTCTTATAAGCAAGTTCTGGGAAATTATTTTCTTTACTAAGATGTCCGTAACATAACTTCCTTTAAATCTTTATGTATTAAAGCAGTAATTGTTTGTCCGGCGTCTTTATTTGATAAATGTCCTTTTGGACCAGCAATTCTTTGTTTTAGTGAATAAGGATAGGAAGAAACTTTTAAAATTTCTGGTTCATAATTTGATTCTAAAAGAATAAATGAACTTCCTTTTAAATTTTCAAATATAGATTGTTTCATGGAACCTAAATCAGTTGCAATGCTTAATTTTTTGTGTCCACTCGCAATACTAAATCCACAAGAGTTAGCAGCATCATGTGGAGTAGAAAATGGAAATATCTGTAAATTTCCTATTTGAAATTCAGTATCATTTTCAAAAATATTAATGTTTTTATCTTCTATCTTAACTTTTTGATTAGGCATAGCGTTCCATGTTTCGAAATTTGCAAAAACAGGAATATCATATTTTTTCGAAAGGAATCCTAAGCTTTGAGTATGATCTGTATGTTCATGAGTAACAAGTATTGCATCAATATCTGTAATGTCTATTTCTAAATTTTTTAAGGCTGTAACAACTTTTTTAGCGCTTGTACCGCAATCTACCAATACCTTTGTATTATTAGATTCTATTAAAAGACTATTTCCAGAGCTACCACTATATAAGCTACAAAATTTTAACATATTTTTCATCCTTTGCTATTTTTCTATAGTATATTATTATTCTTCTACTCTTGTAATTTTTGCACCCAAATTTTTAAATTTTTCTTCTATATTTTCATACCCACGATCAATATGATTTAAATTATATATTTCTGTAGTTCCATTTGCAATTATTCCAGCAATAATCAGAGCAGCACCAGCTCTTAAATCTGTTGCATAGACAGGTGCTCCAGTAAGTTCTGGAACTCCTTCAAAAACCGCACTTTTTCCCTGAGAAATAATTTTAGCTCCCATTTTATTTAATTCTACAGTATATTGAAAACGAGATTCCCAAATTGTTTCATTAATAATACTTGTTCCATCAGCTATTGAAAGAACAACACCCATTTGAGATTGCAAATCTGTAGGAAAACCAGGATAAGGAAGAGTTTTTATATTTGCTTTTTCAGGACGTTTTTTACACCAAACACGTAAATGATCTCCGTTTGCATCAACATGACCGCCTATTTCAATTACTTTAGCAATTACAGGCTCTAAATGTTTAGTAATACAATTTTTAATAATTATATCTCCTCGAGAAGCTACAGCCGCAAGCATGAATGTTCCAGCTTCAATCTGATCAGGAACAACTGAATATGTAGCATTTCCCGTTAATTCCTTTACGCCATTTATTTTTATTACATCAGTTCCAGCACCACGAATATCGGCTCCCATTGTATTTAAAAAATTTGCAATATCAACAATATGAGGTTCTTTTGCTGCATTATCAATAATAGTTGTACCTTCTGCCAAAACACTAGCCAAAATAATATTTATAGTTGCTCCAACAGAAGCAATATCCATGTAAATTGAATTTCCTTTTAATTTTTTTGCTTGAGCTGAAATATTACCTTGTGTAGCTTCAACAGTTGCACCAAGAGCTTCAAAGCCTTTTATATGTTGATCAATTGGTCTAGGACCTAAATTACAACCACCCGGAAGTCCAACTATTGCTTTTTTACATCTACCTAAAAGTGCACCAATCAAGTAGTAAGAAGCTCTAAATTTTCTAGTTACATCAAGAGGAGCTTGATAGCAGTTTATATTTCTAGAATCAATTGTTACTTCATGTTCATTTTTCCATGTAATAACAGCTCCAAGCTCTTTTAATATATTACAATACAATTTAACATCACTTATATTAGGTAAGTTTTCAATTGTACAAATTCCATTAATTAATAAAGTTGCTGGAATAATAGCAACAGCAGCATTTTTCATTCCACTTATTTCTACAGTTCCTTTTAGAGGAGTCTTTCCAGTAATAACTAGCTTTTCCAAATTATATTCCCCCAATATTACATTATAATTCTATTATATTAATAGGAATATATCACAAAAAAATGAGTTTTACAATATATTTATTAGATTTTATTTACTTGTTGTTACTTATTATTTAATAATTCAAGTATTTTAAATTTTAATTTTATATCAGGTGCAGAATTTGAAATAATCATAAATTCTTCTTCTGTCAAATTATCTTCTAGAATTTTACTGTCATCATCAGATAAATATCCAGAAGAAATATCTATAAAACAAAGAGGAGGAAAAAGACTACACCACCAATTTTGACCTTTGCCTTCTCCAATTATAATTCTTAAAGCATCATAATTTCCAGCTGGAAGGCTTATATTTCCATAGTGTTTTGTTGGAAAATAAAAATTTCCAATTTCTAAATGAACATCATAATTTGATCCATTTTCCTCTAAAATTTCTAAACATTTTGCTTTAATTTCATTTATATGATTTTTTGTATTTTGGATAGTTTCTGTTTTTTTACTAGAATTATTATTAATTTCTTTCATATAATCTAATAAACCATCGCGAACCTTTAATTTTAAAGCTTGATCTTTTTCTGAATTGCTGTTAGCTAAAATATGAAGTCTAAAAATATTATTTTCTAAACCAGCAAATACAGAATTAGAATAGCTTATGATTGTTGAAAAAATAAAAATAATAAATAAAATAATTATTACCAAAATATGTTTAAATTTCATTATTATATACCTCTTTTTAAAAATTTCTTATATAACTAATTATTTACGAAATTACAATAAATATACATTTTTCAAAATAATCAAAAAAAGGTTACAAAAAGGACATAATTTATAAATATAAATAATTTATATAAATACATAAAAAGTGACCAAAATCAAAAATCCGTAATATTGACTAAATTAAAAAAATGATATAATATGTATTTAATTTTATTTGCGTATTTTGTGAAAGGAGATAAAATATAATATGGATAGAAAAATAGAGGATATTAAGAAAAAACTAAAAAAATATGGTCAAGAGCATTTATTTCAAAAATTTGATGAAATGAATGATGATCAAAAGGCAGAATTGTTAAATCAGATTGAAACCATTGATTTTGATTTAATGAAGGATTTATATGAAAAAGCTAAAAATCCAGTAGATTTTGAAAATATTACTATTGAGCCAATTGAACATGTAGACAAATCTAAATTAACTGTAGCAGAACGTGAAATGTATGAGAAAAAAGGTATAGAAGCAATTAAATATAATAAACTTGCTGTAGTTACAATGGCTGGTGGTCAAGGTACGAGGCTTGGACATAAAGGACCAAAAGGTACATATATATTTGATCCAGAAAAAAAGAAATCAATTTTTGAAGCCTTATGTGATACTTTAAAGGAAGCAGTAAAAAAATATGATACTGTAATTACATGGTATATAATGACTAGTAAAGAGAATAATGAAGCAACAATTAATTTCTTTGAAAAAAATAACTATTTTGGATATCCTAAAGAATCTGTAAAGTTCTTTATTCAGGGAGAATTACCAATGATATCATTAAATGGTAAGATTTTAATGGAAGAAAATGGTTATGTAAAATTTGCAGCAAATGGGCATGGTGGAACTCTTAGTTCAATGGAAAAAAGTGGTGTAATAGATGAAATGAAGAAAAATGGGATTGAATGGGTATTTATTAATGGTGTTGATAATGTTTTGGTAAAACCTGTAGATCCATTATTAATTGGAATGTCTATACATAATAAGGTTCTAGGAGCAGTTAAATCAATAGAAAAAACGGATCCTAAAGAAAAGGTTGGTGTATTTTGTAGGAAAAATAAAAAAGTAGGAGTTGTTGAATATACAGAAATTTCTGATGAAATGGCGCATCTAAGAGATGATTATGGTTCTTTAGTATATGGAGATGCGAATGCAATTTTTCACCTTTATAATATTAAAGGACTAGAAAAAGTTAGTTCAATTAGTCTTCCTTATCATACAGCTATAAAAAAAGCTAGCTATTTAGATGAAAATGGCAAAAAAGTAATAGGAAATAAACCTAATGCATATAAGTTTGAGATGTTTATTTTTGATTCATATGAAATATTTGATGATGTTGTTGTTTTGAGAGTTAAGAGAGAAGAGGAATTTGCTCCTATAAAAAATGCAGAAGGTCAAGATAGTCCTGAAACAGCTAGAAAACTTTATAGAGATTATGTGAATAAAGTTGAATATATGAAAAAATATCAAGAGTGGTCTACCTCTCCAATTTTTGATGAAGAAACTAGAAAAGAACTTTTACTTATTGCTGGTGATGAAGAGGAAATTAAGGATAGATTTTATAAAGATTTAGAATTTGGTACAGCTGGGATGAGGGGTGTTATTGGAAACGGTACAAATAGAATGAATGTATATACAGTTACAAAAGCAACTCAAGGGCTAGCAAATTACATTTTAAATCAGGGAACTGAAAGTAAAGGTGTTGTAATTGCTTATGATTCTAGAAATAAGTCACCAGAATTTGCAGAATGTACAGCGCTTTGCTTAAACGCAAATGGAATTAAAACTTATATTTTCGAATCATTAAGACCTGTGCCAGAATTATCTTTTGCTGTAAGAGAACTTGGTTGTACAGCTGGAATTATAATTACTGCTAGTCATAATCCACCAGAGTATAATGGATATAAAGTATATTGGGAGGATGGAGCTCAAGTTGTTCCTCCACATGATAAAGGAATAATTGCAGAAGTTAACAAAGTAAAAGATTATTCGTTAATTAGAGAAATTTCTAAAGAAGAAGCAATGAAGCTTAGATTATATAATATAATAGGACCTGCAATGGATAAACTTTATTTAACGGCTATTAAAAAACAAATATTGAATCCAGATGTAATAAAAAAACAAAAGGATTTAAAGATTGTATATACACCATTACATGGTGCTGGAAATATGTTAGTTCAAAAGGTTTTATCAGAACTTGGATTTGAAAATGTATACGTAGTTCCAGAACAAGAATTACCAAATGGAAGTTTCCCAACAGTTGAATTTCCAAATCCAGAAGATCCTAGAGCTTTTGAGCTTGCACTAAAATTAGCAAACAAAATTGATGCAGATGTTGTCTTAGCTACAGATCCAGATTCTGATAGATTAGGTGTTTACGCAAAAAACAGTAAAACTGGAGAGTATAAATCTTTTACTGGTAATATGTCAGCACTTTTAATAGCCGAATATGTTCTTTCTCAAAAGAAAGAGAAAAAGCTTTTACCTAAAAATGGTGCTTTAATTTCTACTATAGTTTCTTCAAATTTAGCGATTGCCATTGCAGAAGAATATAAAGTTAACTTTATCGAAGTTTTAACAGGATTTAAATATATTGGTGAACAAATAAAAAAATTTGAAGAAGATGGAAGTTATGAGTATTTATTTGGATTTGAAGAAAGCTATGGATGTTTAGTAGGAACACATGCTAGAGATAAGGATGGAATTACAGCAGTTATGTTACTTTGCGAAGCTGCCGCTTACTACAAAACAAAAGGACTTTCTTTATGGGATAAAATGAATGAGATTTATAAGAAATATGGATATTATAAAGAAGATATTTTTACTATCACTTTAAAAGGTGCTGATGGTGCTGAGAAAATGAAAGAAATAATGGATACAATTAGAAATAATCCACCAGCTATGTTAGGAGAATATAAAGTTAAAAAAATAAGAGATTACAAAAGTGGTATTATTGTTGATACAAAAACTAAAGAAGAATCTAAAACAGGATTACCAATATCAAATGTATTATATTACGACTTGGAGGAAAATAGCTGGTGTTGTGTACGTCCATCAGGAACTGAACCTAAAATTAAGTTCTATATGGGAATTAAAGGAAAATCTATGAAAGATAGTGAAGATAAAATAGAAGCCTTGAAAAAAGCTATGATAGAACTTTCAGAACAATAATGCTTAAAAGATTTAATAAAAAGAGCTACATATATTAACTAAAAACATTGTTTATATGTAGCTTTTTTGTAATTTAAGAAAGTTTATATTAATGAAAAAATCTATAGATTATACGATTTGTATGCTGATAAAAGAGTAAAGATTAAAAAGAAAATTATGCATTAAAATAAAAATAAAAAACAACTATAGAAAAATAGTTTAAAAAAACTGTTGACAATAATTTAAAAATATTGTATTATAGATAAGCAGTCGTAAGGAAATTAACAAGATAATTCCTTACTAAAAAATTCGGGCTATTAGCTCAGGTGGTAGAGCACTTGACTTTTAATCAAGTTGTCCCGCGTTCGAGTCGCGGATAGCTCACCAAATGAATATCTTATGATATTCATTTATGGCCCCTTGGTCAAGCGGTTAAGACATCGCCCTTTCACGGCGGAGACATGGGTTCGATTCCCGTAGGGGTCACCAATTAATAGTGCCACTTTAGCTCAGCTGGTAGAGCAACTGACTTGTAATCAGTAGGTCGTCCGTTCGATTCGGACAAGTGGCTCCATAGATAAACAACTTACGAACTAATTAAGTTTCGTAAGTTTTTATTTTTCCCATAGTCATACTTGGAAATTAATTATTCTATTTTTTGTTTGTTAATTTCCTCTTCAGACAATAAAATGTATTATAAAGCTGGGGTTGTAGATGGAATGAAAATGATAATTCTATAAAACAAAAAGGAGAAGCATTATATTTAGTAAAATTAGAAGATAATAACTACGTTAGGTTTAAGCCTAAAAGACATTTTAACAATAAAGAAGAATTATTAAAAATGGAGCAAAAAGAAGTAGCTTTTATCAATTGGAGAGGTGTTATTTTGGAAATTAGAGATAAAAAAGTAATTTTGTAATTAATTATAAATGATAGAAAAATTCAAAATAAATTAGAGAGAATTAGGTTACTTAAAAAAGTAAATTCCACTTGATAAAAAAATTGAATGTATAGAAAAAAGTTCCATTTTCAGGAACTTTTTTTACATTTAGTCTTTAAAATTTCAAGAAAATGTAGTATAATTTTATTAAGTTGAAGAAAAATTT
>JAFXMI010000007.1 GCA_017530505.1 Clostridia bacterium
ATCAACAACTTTTTTTGATAATAGCAATTATTATTATTATTCTTACTATTATGGCTTATTGTATTTACAAAATTAATAATGAAAAAAATATTCAGACAAACAAAGTTGTAGAACAAAACGAACAGATAAGTGTTTTAGAATACACTGTTGATAATCTTCAAGAAAGAATAAATACAATTTCAAATATTGTTAATGAGACTGAAAATTCAAAAAATAATAATTCTGATAATAATAAAAACAGTTTAATTGAGGAAAGTATTGAAAAAGTTGAGCAAAATGTATCTAATACACAAATATCTATAGTCGGTAAATACAATAATAAATCAGAAACTAGCAATTATGTACATGATGCGAGTTTAGTAATTACCAATCAAACAAATTCATCAATTGATTTTAAATTATCTGCTATTCATGGTTCGGATATTGAGCATGTAAACACTGGAGAAGTAAGTGGGAAAGCAACAAAAATCGATATTCCACAAGATTTAATTGATTCAGACACTAAACAATATGCATATCATTTTGTAGAAAATGTAGATGGAACAACATGTAAAATTACTTTTGTATATACAGCATACATAATGTTTGAATATGTTACTGTTATAGAAGATTATTCTGATGGTATAAATCCATATTCTGGAAATAGAGTTTATTTTGAAGGCAATTATGAAAAGATATCTTAAGAATAAAAATATAATAAGTAATATTTATTTACAAAAAAAATATTTTGAGATAGTATATGTAAATA
Source organism: Clostridia bacterium (assembly GCA_017530505.1). GTDB lineage: Bacteria > Bacillota > Clostridia > TANB77 > CAG-508 > Scatovivens. The sequence continues at coordinate 749 of JAFXMI010000007.1, forward strand.
GTTAAGGAGAAAAAAATGAAATATTTTAAAGAAATATCAGATGATGTAAATAATTATTTTAACATTCTATCAAAAGAAATACCAGAGTTTATTTATGAATATATAAAAGCACCAGAAATTCAAAGATTGAAAGGAATAGGAATAACTTGTGGTGTAAATTTTAGCCAAATACGTACTAATATAAGTTTTTATTCTAGATTTGAGCATAGTATAGGTGTAGCACTTATTATTTGGAATTTTACAAAAGATAAAAAACAAACATTATCAGGTCTTTTTCATGATATTGCAAATCCTTCTTTTAGTCATTGTATTGATTTTTTAAATGGTGATTATGAAAAACAAGAGAGTACTGAAGAACTAACAACTAAGATTATTTCAGATTCAGAGTATATAATGAAATTGTTAAAACGTGATGGAATTAAACTAGAAGAAGTTGATGATTATAAAATTTACCCAATAGCAGATAATAATACGCCTATGATTTCAGCAGATAGATTGGAATATAGCTTTTCAAATGGTTTTTCATTAGAAAATATTTGGAAAGATGGTGATATTGAAAAAATATATTCAAATTTAGAAATAATGAAAAATGAATATGGAGAAATTGAGTTAGGATTCAAAGATAAAGATATTTCTGAACTATTTATAGATAGGATAAAGCTTTTATGGAGAGATTTTGTAGAAAATAGATTTATTTGGGAATTAATTGCAAATATTATAAGAAGGCTAAATGAAGAGAACGTGCTTAAGAAAGAAGATTTATATAAATTAAGTGAATTTGAAATTATAGACATTGCGAAAAATTCTAATATTATTGAAGTACAAAAACTTGTACAAAATTTATCCCAAGCAAAAGATTTATTTGAATCAGATAAGGAAGTAGAAGGAAAATATTGTATAAAATGCTCTGCCAAATACAGGTATATAGATCCATTAATTAAACTGGATAATGAAAAAATAACTAGATTAACAGAAATTTCTGAAATAGCAAGAAAAGCTAAAAATGATCTATTAAAAATAGATTTTTCTAAATTTTTATATTCAAATTTTTAGATTTATATAATTATCTATTTTAATTGTGAATATAGATAATTATTAGATTGTGCTAATTAACTATTCAGCTAATGGTAAATTGATGTTACAATTCACAGCCTCTTATACTTATTTCTTAGTTTACGATATAATTATTTTTGAAAAAATTATTATATCGTAAACTAATTTATTAAATAAGCTGTAAATTGTAACAAATTGATGGTAAAATACATGAACTTAACAAATTTTGGTTGAAATTTGTTGAGTTTTTTTATATAATAAATTAAAGTTTTAGGATAGTTTAATAAATTCTTAAATAATATACAAATTATTATCTAAAAAAAGGAGAGACTATGATTTTTTCTACTTATCAATTTATTTTAGTATTTTTACCAATTGTTTTTGGAATATATTTTATACTTAATAAATTAAAATTTAATACAATTTCAAAGATTTGGTTAGTAGTAGCATCACTGTATTTTTATGCTTCAGGAAGTAAAGCTTTTTTTCCTTTTTTCTTAGCAAGTATATTTGGAAATTATTTAGTAGGAATTGCTTTATCAAAACTTCAAGGGAATGAAAATAAAAGAGAAAGAAAACTTTTATTATTAATAGGTGTTTTTGCAAATGTTTTATTACTATGCTATTACAAATATATGAATTTCTTTATAGAAAATATTAATTTTTTATTGAAAACGAATATACCAATTGTGTATAGAATACTTCCTATTGGAATATCTTTTTTTACATTCCAATTAATTGCATTTTTGGTAGATTCTTATAGAGGAGAAACAAAAGAATATAATATCATAGATTATCTCTTATTTATTACATTTTTTCCTCAACTCATTGTTGGACCTATTGTTCACCACAAAGAAATGGTATCTCAATTTGAAAACAAGGAAAATTCAAAATTAAATTGGGACAATATTGCAGTTGGACTATTTGTATTTTCAATAGGATGTGCAAAAAAAATGTTGATAGCAGACGTTTTAACAACAAATGCACAAAGCTTTTATGTAACAGGACAAACAGCCTTTACTTTTTTAAATACATGGTTTTATTCTTTAGAATATACAATTTCTTATTATTTTGATTTATCTGGTTATGCAGATATGGCTATTGGGCTTGGTCTTATGTTTAATATTATAATACCTCAAAACTTTAATTCACCATATAAAGCAACAGATTTTCAAGAATACTGGAAACGTTGGCATATTACCCTTTCAAGATTTTTAGGAACATATATATTCAAAAATATTTACCAAAAAGATAACAAGTGGAGAAATTATTATATAGCAACTATGATTACTTTTTTTGTTTCAGGTTTTTGGCATGGAGCAGGTTGGAACTTTATTATATGGGGATTAGTAAATGGTGTTCTTGTTTGTATTGCGTCTTATAGAAACAGAAAAGGAAAGAAAACACCATATGTATTAGCATGGATTGTTAATTTTATTTTGGTAATTTTAACTAGAGTTTTATTTGTATCTGAAAACTTTACTTATGCATGGAATGTTTATAAAGGAATGTTTAACTTTTCTAGCTTAGCAAATGTGGAATGGATTGCATTTTGGAACAACAACTGGCGTGCTATTATTACAACAATTACAGGGCTAGGAATTTGTTTATTTACTCCAAATACAGAGGAAATCCGTAAGAAATTTAAGACAAGTGTTCCTTATTTAATTTATGCGGTGGCACTTTTATCAATCTGTTTAATAACAATGGACAAGGTTGTAAACTTTTTGTATTTTCAATTCTAGGAGGAGAAAAATAAATGACAGCAAAAAAATGGACAATAACTTTTGTTATAATTATTATAACTGTTTTAATTTTTATTGCATTAATAAACTATATAGTTGATCCATATGGTTATTTTGATGGATTAGATGGATTGAATAAAGAATTAAATGATAATAATTATATAAGAGTTTTAAAAGCAAAACATATTCAAAAATTTGGTGAACAATATGAAGGTTATGTTCTTGGTGGCTCTAAAGCGGGTGGATATACTTCTGAAATAATGTCTAAACTTGATGGATATAATTACTATAATTGTTTCATAACAATGGGAAATTTTGAAGAATACTATATTTTAACAAAACATATTATAAGTAATAGTCCAAATTTAAAAAAAATTGTATTAAATTTAAGTGGATTTGAATGTTTATTTGATGTAAGAACTGGAGTAAAGCAAGAAACTCCAGCTGTTCTTACTGGGAAAAGTGAAATAGTTGAGTTTGTTAAATTTTTTTTTAAAAATCCAAAATTAAGTTATGATCAGGTATTCCATCCAGGAGATGATTATAGGCAAAATGATGATGGAAGTAGAAATTTAGCAGGTGCATATATAGAATATTTAAAAGATCCAAATGAATATGTTAGAAAAAATGTAGTTTATGATTTGGAACAAGATTTGAAAATAATGTTTGATAATGCAACAACAAGAACTTTTACATCTTTTCCAAAGGATATTAATTATTTAAGAGAGATTGTAAATTTGTGTAAAGAAAATGATATCGAACTTTTAGTTATTAATTCTGCAACACCGCTTACTTCTAGACAATCATACGAAGGAGAAGCATATTGGAATTTTTTAGCTCAGGTAGCTGTGGTTACAGATTTTTGGGATTTTACTAGTTATAATGATATTAACTTAAATCCATATAATTTTTATGATGATGCACATCCATTTTACGAAGTGGTAGATTTAATTATTAATACAATAGCTGGAAAAAATTCATATAAAGGGTTTGGATATTATGTTACAAAAGATAATGTTTACGATTATCTACAACAAAGAAGAAATGATTTTTATGAACTGAAATATGATTTCGAACAAAATGGAACTGTTGTATTAAAGGGGAGATCGGAAGAAAGCAATCTTCTAAGAAATGGTACAACATACCAAAATAATTAAATAAAAGGTACAATATTAAAGTTCAAAGATGATTTTATCATTGGCATTTTAATATGTTTAATACTATTTGTATAACATTTATAGTATATTAGAAAGGAATTTAATTTAAGATGAATTTAAAAGGATACTTTATTACATTTTTTATTAGCATGGTTCCAATTGTTGAACTAAGAGGAGCGATACCAATTGCAGAAAGCATGAGGTTGAATATATTTTGGTATTATCCAATTGCTATCTTAGGAAATATGGTTCCAGTTCCTATTATTTATTTTTTTGCAAGAAAGGTTTTAGAATGGGGAAAAGATAAAAGAATCATTGGAACCTTTTTCACATGGTGTTTAGAAAAGGGTGAAAAAGGTGGAAAAAAATTAATAGAAAAAGCTGGAACTACAGGAATGTTTTGGGCTTTGTTACTATTTGTAGGAATTCCAATTCCAGGAACAGGAGCATGGACAGGAACTTTAGCATCAAGTTTTCTTAATTTAGGATTTAAAAATAGTATTTTGGCAGTTACATTAGGTGTTTTACTTGCTGGAATAATAATGTCTTTTGGAAGTAAAATGGTATCTATACTAGGTTGGTGGGGGTTAGCAATAGTAATTTTAGTTATAATAGCTTTGGTATTAATCTCTACGATAATAAATAAAAAAAAGAAGAAGAATTAATAAAATTCTTTCTTCTAGTTTCGATATAAAAATGTGCTCATAATAATATATATCAATATGAAATTCTGCATTTATATAAAATAGTTATGAATTATAACTCATTGTATAAGAAGCTTCTCTTTTTTATTGTTGGCTTTTTAAAATTAGGTCAGCTGTATATCTGCAAATACTAGAAGCTGAAGCTAAATACATCGCAGAAGAAGTAGAGTTTTTAGATATATAATTATCGGAAATTTCTATTACTTTTTTAGATATTTCACTTTGTAATTTACTATATTCGTTAAGAAGATCTTCAATACTTGAATCTTTTAGTTTTTCATCAATTAGAATTTTTATGTCAGCAATAGGCATTACTTGTTTTAAACTACAAATTATAATTAAATAAGCAATATGAATTTTAGAGTACTTCTTCTTTATAGGAGGTGGTACAATTCCAAGTTTTACATAGTTATTAATCATTGATGGAGTAATTAGTTTCTCTTCTGTACTGCAACAAAGGTATTTTTCCATCAAAACAATTATCTGATCCATGTATAAATCCAATTCTGGAAGTTCGCTCCAAAGTGGAATTTTTCTAGAATATATTTTTTCTGTATATAGTTTTTCCATTATAATTATCCTTTCATATTCTAAAATAATAGTTAAATTAAATAATATATTTTCTATCGATAATATGATAACATATTTTTTTTCCAATTTCAATAAAATTAGTTGACTTTGTATTATAATTTATATATAATAGTTTTGAAAACTAGATAAGGAGAACTTTAAAGTGAAAAAAGATGATTATTTTCATACATATCCCTATTTTAATAACATTAAAGAAATGATGGATTATAGTATAGAACAAAATTCAGATTGTAGAGCTTTTATACTAAAAGATAAAGAAGGAAACCATGTTAATATAAAATATAAAGAATTAAAAGATGAGATTAATTATTTAGGAACCTCTTTTTTAAATTTAGGACTAAAAGGAAAAAAAATTGCTATTGTTGGAAAAAACAGCTATATGTGGGTTTTAAGTTACTTAGCTGTACTTTATGGTAATATGGTAGCTGTTCCATTAGATAAAGATTTAGAAATAGGTGAACTTGAAAATTGTTTGGTTAGAAGCAAAGCAGATGCAGTTATATTTGATGAAAAATTAATAGATAAAATTATGCAAATACGTGCAAATGGAAACACATATTTAAAAGAATATATTACAAATGCTAAAACAGATGACTTTAAAAATTTTGATGTTGTTAAAAATAAAGGTAAAGAATTATATTTGTCTGGTAAAAAAGATTTTGAAAATATTGAAATTGATTCTGATAAAATGTCTGTATTAGTATTTACTTCAGGAACTAGTGCAAAATCAAAAGCAGTAATGCTATCCCAAAGAAATATTGCAGTAGATATTTATGCTATGAAGCAAGTAGAAGGTTTTTATAATACAGATGTAAATTTACAATTTTTACCACTACATCATATGTTTGGATCAACAGGGGTACTTATTTTTTTAGCATCTGGTTGCGCAAATGCTTTTCCAGATGGTTTAAAATATGTTCAGCAAAATATGAAGGAATATAAAGTAAGTATATTTGTTGGAGTTCCAGCTTTAATAGAAGCTATTTATAAAAAAATTGATAAAGGAATTGAAAATCAAGGTAAAACATCATTAGTTAGAGCTTTGAAAAAAATAACTAATCCGTTAGGTGTAAAAGTTAAAAGAAAAATTTTTAAGTCTATACTTTCAGAATTAGGTGGAGATTTAAGATTAATTATAAGTGGAGCTGCTGCACTTGATAAAAAAATAGATATAGATTTTAATGAAATTGGAATTAGAGTTATTCAGGGCTATGGTCTTACTGAAACTTCCCCAGTTGTTGCTGCTGAAAATGATAAATATCAAAAATTCGGATCTGTAGGATTTCCTATGAAAGGTTTTGAGGTTGAAGTCGTTGATAAAGATGAACAAGGAATAGGAGAACTTAGAACTAGAGGCGAAAATGTAATGCTTGGTTACTATGAAAATGAGATAGAAACATCAGAAGTTTTAAAAGATGGATGGTTTTATACTGGAGATTATGGGTATATTGATAGAGAAGGTTTTATTTTTATAACAGGAAGAAAGAAAAATATGATTGTTCTTCAAAATGGTAAAAAAATTTTTCCAGAAGAAGTTGAAGATTTAATTAATAAAATAGATTTAGTTGAAGAATCTATGGTCTTTGGATTCCCAAAAGGTAATGATGTTGTTTTATCAGTAAAAGTAAAATATGATGAAGATATTGCAAAAGAAAAATATCCAAATAAATCTGAACAAGAGTTAGAAAAAATTACATGGGAAAAGATAAAGGAAATTAATTCATCTTTTCCTGTATATAAACATGTTAAGAATTTAATTTTTACAAAAGAAGATTTTATAAAAACAACTACTGCTAAAATAAAAAGATTTGAAGAAATTAAAAAAATAATACAAAATTCTTAGTTTCATTAATTCTATTTTAACAAAGCGGTGGTATCATATTTATTTATCTTTAGATTTTTAACTTTTATTAAAAAGTATATCACAAATTAAAGGTGAAGTAATATTTAGTATACAGTCTAATAAGCTTATTAAAACAAGGAGTTGTTGAAATTGCAAAATAAAGCTAAATATTGTAATTAATATAATAATAAAAAGTTTTTTCAAAACAATTAGTATAGCTAATTGTTTTGTTTTTTTTATCGGAATACATAGTTTATGAATACTCAATGTAAAAAAACTATAAAAAGGAATTAACATGAAGAGTTTTGTATATAGATAAAAAGAAAAATTAATAATTCCAAAAGAGGTATATTGCCTTAATAATAAAACCAAATAAGAGTTTAAAATAGTAAAAATTGTTGAAACAATAAAAAATATTTTGTGGTTTTTAATTTTTTTTATAAATATTAAACTTGGTAATGAAATAAATAGAGAAAATAAAAAAAGTAAAATGCAGCTATATGCCAGAAAAGTATTATTAAATTTAGTAACTATAATTGATAAAAATAAATAGTAAATTATTTCAGTTAAAATATAAAATATTATTTCCATAAGATTTCTTTCTATCTAATTTTTTTAAAATTGCTATAATTTATGAGATTTATAAAAACATTATATACTATATAAAAAAAAATCACAAAATTTTTTAAAAAATTTTAAAAAAATACTTGCAAAAATAAATTTTATATATTACAATTTAGGTGAAGTGGAGAAAAGTGGTAAAAAGTGGTTTAAAAAGGAAGAACAAATAAACTATGTTAATTGGTGAATATGAACACTCTCTTGATACCAAAGGAAGGTTAATAATGCCTTCTAAATTAAGAGAAGATTTGGGTGAAAAATTTATAGTGACAAAAGGTTTAGATGGATGTTTATTTGCGTTTTCAAAATTTGAATGGTCTAATTTTGAGCAAAAATTAAGAACACTTCCAATTTCCAATAAAGATGCTAGAAACTTTTCAAGATTTTTCTTTGCTGGTGCTATAGAATGCGAAATAGACAAACAGGGAAGGTTCCTTATAACAAGTAATTTAAGAGAATTTGCAGATTTAAAAAAAGATGTAATTATAGTTGGTATGGATTCTCGATTAGAAATTTGGAGTAAGGATAGATGGCAACAAGAAGATAGCGTAATTTCAGCAGATGAGATTGCTGAAAAAATGGAAATGCTTGGTATATAACTTGCTAAAGTTTATATAACTACATAAGAAAAAATAATAATATACAAAAGAAAAAAGTTAGTTAAAAATACTAAAGTTTAAAAATAATAGTACGAAAGAATTTTAAAATGACAAAAGATAAAATTTTTAAAGTTATACAAAAGATAAACAATAATGAGAAAGGAGCAGTTGGCAAGTAATATCTTACCAACTGTTTCCATATAATTAATGATTTGGTAGATGTTGTTAAATGGAATTTAATCATAAATCAGTATTGTTAAAGGAAACTGTTGATGGCCTGTCAATAAAGAAAAATGGCATTTATATAGATGGAACAATTGGAGGAGCTGGTCATAGTCTTGAAATAATAAAAAGAATATGTGAAAAAGGGCTTCTTATTGGAATTGATAGAGATGAAGAGGCTATTTGTGTTGCAAGGGAAAAATTAAAAAGTTTTAAAAATGTAATATTTGTACATGATAATCATGATAATATTGGAAACATACTGGAAAACCTTAATGTAGAGGGAGTTGATGGTATTTTATTAGATTTAGGAGTTTCCTCTTATCAGCTAGATGAACGAAATAGAGGTTTTAGTTACATTGGAGATGCAACGCTTGACATGAGAATGGATAAAAGTCAAGAGCTAAATGCTAAAATTGTTGTAAATACATATTCAGAAGAAAGATTAGTACAAATTTTATGGGAATATGGAGAAGAGAAATTTTCCAAAAGGATTGCTAAAAAAATTTGTGAAGCTAGAAAAGATAATCCAATAGAAACAACATTTGATCTTGTAAAAATAATAGAATCATCAATTCCAAAGAATAAAGAAGGTCATCCAGCCAAACGAACTTTTCAAGCAATTAGAATTGAAGTTAACAATGAAATTAGACCTTTATATAATACAGTAATAAATTCAATTAATTGCTTAAATAACGGAGGAAGGCTATGTATAATTACTTTCCACTCACTAGAAGATAGAGCTGTAAAAAATGCTTTTAAAGATGCTATGGGAAAATGTACTTGTCCTCCAGGATTACCATATTGTGTTTGTGGCTCAAAATCTTATGGTAAAATTATTACTAAAAAACCTATTTTACCAGGTGCTGAAGAAATAAAACAAAATGCTAGAAGTAAAAGTGCTAAACTTAGAATTTTTGAAAAGAATCTAAAAATTAATTGAATTTAAAAAATATTTGATTATTATAAAAATATATAGCTTACATTTTAAGAACTTTCAGATATTAAAATATAGAATATTTAAAGAAGGGAGGAACTTTGAATATGGCAATTAGAAACTATCAATATGAAACTAGCCCAAGAAAGTTAGAACCGTATAAAGAAACAAGTAAAAAGAGAAAAAAAGTCAATAAAAAGAATACAACAAAAAGTAAAAAACAAATAAAAAAACAAAAAGCAAAAGAAACTTTAAAAAATAAAATTTTTATTACTCTAAATTGTGTTTTTATACTAGGCGTTTTATTTGCTGTTATTTGGAGAAACTCTCTTATTTCTCAATCTTTTTCACAAATACAGATTTTAAAATCAGAAATTGCAGAAATTCAAAAAGAAAATGATCAACTGGAAATAAGTATACAAAACAGTTTGAATTTAAGTAATATTGAGCAAGAAGCAAAAGAAAAATTGGGTATGCAAAAACTTACAAGTAAACAAACAATTTATTTGAATTTTCCCAAAAAAGATTATGTTGAGCCTAGTACAGAGGAAGTTGTAATAGAAGAAAATATTGGAATATGGCAAACAATAATTAATTTTTTTAATAATATATTTTAAATGAGGTTTTAGAAAATTAAAAGTTACTAAAACCTTATTTTTTTGTGCTTGAGCAAATTTACAAAATTTTTATTAAATTTAATAAGATAGTGTTTTTAATTAAAAGTATAAAAGAAGATGTTACAAATCTACTATGATTAAAGTTGAATTTTATTTAATAAAATATAAAATTAAAAAAATTAAACTCAATTAAAAATCTTAAATGGAATAAAAAAAACTTAAGATAATAAAATTCTAATAAAACGAATTTGGAGGGGTAAATGTTAAAATTATCTTCTAGAAAAAAAATAATTTTTCTTCTTGTATGTTTTTTTATTTTTGCTATAATTTTGAATGTTAGGTTATTTTACTTGCAACTTGTAAAGGGAAGTGAATTATCTCGGAGCAGCACTAGAACAGCAGAATACAAGTAGAAAGATTGGAAGTAAAAGAGGTACAATTTATGATTCAAGTGGAAAAAATATATTAGCTATTAGTAGTACGGTTTATACTGTTACAGTAAATCCAATGAAAATTGAAAATAGTAAAAAAGAATCGCTTGCTTCTATTCTTTCTGAAATTTTTGAATTAGATTATGAAAAAACCTTAAAAAAAATAAATAAGAATACTGGAACAGAAAATATTGTCAAAAGACAAGATAAAGATAAAACAGATAAGTTAAGACTTTGGATGGAAAAAAATAATATATTTAATGGAATTAATATAGATGAAGATACAAAAAGATATTATCCATATTCAATTTTAGCATCACATGTAATAGGGTTTTGTGGTAGTGATAATCAGGGTCTTGATGGAATTGAAGCAAAATATGATGATGTGTTAAAGGGAAAATTTGGGAAAATAAATTCTTTAACAGACGCAAAAGGAAGAAGTTTCGGAGAAGAGGGAGAAACTTTAGAAGAACCAAAGATGGGTAAAAGTTTAATACTTTCAATTGATGTAAATATTCAAAGTATTGTACAAAAATATTTGGAAGAAGCTTGCATTGACAATAAATGTACAGATGGTGGAAGTATAATAGCAATTAATCCTAAAAATGGAAATATTTTAGCGTTAGCAAATTATCCATGGTACAACTTAAATGAACCTTATAAAATAAGTGATAATCAGGTTGAAAATTTATGGGATAGTATGGATCAATCTCAAAAGTCTAATGCACTTATGGCAATGTGGAGAAATAAAGCGATAGCAGATACTTATGAACCTGGTTCAACTTTTAAATTAGTTACAGCTTCAGCCTCTTTAGAAGAAGGAATTGCTGAAGTTGATAAAAAAGGTGCTTTTGCATGTACTGGAAGTATAGAAATTGCTGGTGTTAGAATAAAATGTTGGAGATATTATCGTCCTCATGGAGGAGAATCATTAAGAGAAGCTTTAATGAATTCGTGTAATCCTGTGTTCATTGGACTTGGACAAAAAATAGGTGTAGAAAGATATTATAGTTATTTAGAAAAATTTGGCTTTTTAAAAAAAACCGGAATAGATTTACCAGGGGAAGCTTCAAGTATTTTTTTGAAGCAAGGTAGTGTTGGACCTGTTGAACTTGCAACAATATCTTTTGGGCAACGTTTTGAAGTAACACCACTTCAGATGATAACAATGGTTTCAACAATTGGTAACAAAGGTAGATACGTAAAACCAAGAATTGTAATAGGTGAAAAAAATGAGGAAACTGGAGAAATATTAGAATATGAACCTCAATATGGTGAACAGGTTATTAGTGAGGAAACTGCAAATAATGTATTAAGTATGATGGAATCAGTTGTATCTGAAGGTACTGGAAAAAATGCAAAAGTGATTGGATATAGAATAGGAGGTAAAACGGGAACTTCTGAAGATGGTGTAAATACTGGAAAATATGTAACTTCATTTGTTGGAATTGCTGAAGTTGATAATCCAGAGTTTGCTATTTTAATTACACTTTATAATCCAACAGGAGAAGGAGGACACCAAGGAGGGGGAGTTGCAGCACCTATTGGTGGACAGATATTTAGTGAAGTATTACCATATTTAGAAGTTATCCAAGGAAATCAGGAAGAAGTGAGTGTACAAAATGTATCGGAATTATAAATGAAAGAAACAGAAAAAATATTAAAAGAAATAGGATTAGAATTAGGGTTAGAGAAAATCGCAGAAGAAAATAAAGAAACTTTAGAAAATACAATAATTAAAGAGCAGACTCCAACAGAGGGAATAAAGATAAATAAAGGAAATAGAATTTTTGTAAAATACTAAGAATAAAAAGAGGTATATATATTTGATAGAAAATAGCTAGGAATTTAAAACCAGCTATTTTTGTATCTAATTTTAGCAAAATAAGATGCTTCGAAAATTTTACAAAATATAAAAAATTATCTGTTATAAAAATAAAACAAGGAAAACAGAAGTTATTTTTATATACAAAAATAATTTGACAAAATTAATGCAATGCTGTAAAATAAAAATAGGTGATAGAAATGTTAAAAAGAGAAATATATTTGAAAAAAATTAGAAATTTTTATAATAGTGATTTGATAAAAATTTTAGTAGGAATTCGTAGATCTGGTAAATCTGTAATATTAAGTCAAATTATACAGGAGTTAAAGGACAAAGGAATAGATAGCGAACATATAATATATATTAATTTTGAGTTTATAGAATTTGAAGATTTAACAGATTATAAAGAATTAAATAAGTATATAAAAGAAAGAATTAAAGATGATAAAATATATTATTTATTTTTTGACGAAATACAAAACGTTGAAAATTTCGAAAAAGTAATAAATTCTTTAAGAGCATCAAAAAAAGTGAGTATTTTTATAACTGGTTCAAATAGTAGGTTATTATCAGAAGAATTATCAACAGTTCTTTCCGGTAGATATGTTAGTTTTAAAATTAATCCATTATCTTATAAAGAAGTTTTGGAGTTGCTTGGGAAAAAGGAATCTACAGATAAAATATTTGAGGATTATATGAGATGGGGAAGTCTTCCAAATAGATTTGAATTTAAAAATGAAAATGCGATTAAGAGCTATTTATATGATGTATTTGATTCTATAATATTAAGGGATGTAGTAGAAAGATTAAAAATAAGAGATACAGCATTATTTAATTTAATATTACAATATATTATAGATACGATAGGCAGAGAATTTTCTGCAGAAAATATTATAAACTTTTTAAAAAATGAGGGTAGAGATGTTTCAACCCTAACTATATATTCATATTTAGATGCATTATGTAAAGCACTTTTAATAAGAAAAGTTTATAGATATGATATACATGGAAAAGCAGTTTTAAAAACTTTAAATAAGTATTATGTTACAGATTTAGGAATAGCACAAATTAAGAATAATAAAACTGAAATGGATAAGTCATATGCAATTGAAAACATAGTATATAATGAATTAATAATTAAAGGATATGATGTGTATACTGGAAAAACAAAAAAAGGCGAGATAGATTTTGTTGCAACTAAACCAGAAAAAAAGATTTATATACAGGTAACCTATAGTATACCCAATGAAGATACTAAGCAAAGAGAATTTGGTGCCTATGAAATTATATCTGATAATTATCCTAAATATGTTATAACATTGGATAGATTGAATTATGAATATAATGGTATTAAACATATAAATCTAATGGATTTTTTATTAGAGGATGATTTTTAATATAAAAAGCTTATAATTATAGAGAAGGTGATAAATGTGAGTAAAAAATGCAAATTATGTGGAAAAACATTTAACAACAATAATTATCAATTATTTGGTACAAGTTGTTTTAAAACAATTTGCGATTTGATGGATATAGTAATACCAAAAAGTATTAAAGAAAAAAATAAAGAAAAATATCTATGCTCTTTGATAGCTAAAAAATTAAATAAAAAGAGACTAACAATAAAACAAAAACAATATTTAACAGAATTATATCTTGCAACTTTATTTATTGATAAAATAGAGTATGTAAATTTAAATAAGCTTAAGAAAAAGATAAAAAAACAAATAGATAATATAAATTTTTTTACAGGAGTATTTCTACCAAATAAAGATTTATCGATGGTATTATATTCAATGTATAACTTATATAATGCAACAGATACATTTAAAAAGAATTTAGCAGAAATTGAAAAAATATATAAAGGAGAAAAAAATGATGATAATATAAAGGATGACAAAAAAGTAATTCAATATTTTCAATATATTTTTAAAGTTAAGAAAATTTTAAATCCAAAGGAATATGCATTAAGTTATTATAGGCAATATATTTTTTGGGAAACAGTAATCAAGGGTGGACTTCTATTTGATTATCAATTAGCCGCAAAATTATTAAGACATTCATTAAGTGAAGTAGGAGATAGTTCAAAGACATATAATGTGACAGATAAAGATATAATTGAGAATATAAAAAAGGATGTAGATTTAACATTAAAATTAGATGAGATAGTAAAAGAGTATAATGATGAGAAATATTTTAAAACAGCAACTGAAGGCGAAAAAGAAACATTTGCATTTGAAAACAATACAGATTATAAATTTGCAATACATAATGCAGAAATTATTGTGGAGGGAAATAAAAACAAGGATAATAAATGGGATTTAAATATAGAGATTTTAGATAGATTTGACTTTACAGATTTTGTTTTTCCAGAAGAATATAATGATAAATATAAGGAAATTAATAAACAAGAAGATAAAACACAAACACAAAAGGCTATGAGCAGTGTAAAGAATGGACTAGGATATACTTTAAATAATATGGCATTAGCATCTGTGCAATATGGTGTATTAAAAGAATATGATGTGAAAATTAGTTTTAGTATAAATAACTACGAAAAAGAAGGTGATTAGCATGATTAAAACTATTTTTGTAAGTTTATTAATTGTAGTAGCAATTATATTTATATATCCACTTAAATCTATTATAATACCAACTGGGATGAGCATATTCAGTGATAGTAGTTCTGATAAAGATTTAATAAAAAGTTTTGGAAAAGCAAAAATTGAAAGTTATGAAAAATATGAAAAAATAGAATCAGATGATGTTTATGCTGATTGCTATGCTATATACTTTAATGAAAAACAAGCAAATGCCATCGAAAACCAAATTTATAGTGATGAAAACTGGAAAAGAAAACCATTTAATGAGAAAATCATTAATAATTATAAAAAAATTAATGTAAATAATTTTGAAGATTTATATTATTATTTGATTGAATTTGATAAAGAGTATAATACTATAGAGACAAATCGAGAAATATTAGACAATAAACCAATAGAGTGGTATAAATCAGCAATTTATGATTGCAATAATAAAACATTATATTATTATTATAGGCACTATGAAAAATAAATATTTATATAATGTGATTTTAATAAAAAGTAAGTAGAAAATAATAAAGAAAATAACTAAAATTTTTGGGGATAAAAGTTTTAGTTATTTCTTATAGTTAAACTATATAATGATTTGTAACCGATAAAAGCGTTAATGTATCCATGCATAATAAAAAATAAATTTAAGAAAGGAATAATAAAAGAACAAATTCCAACAGATTTAAATTACTATAAATAAGCTGTAAAAAAGTATTGTGTATTATAAATGTAATAAAAATGTAATTAAAATTTTGTTGAAAATTGTCGTAATCTAAGGTAAAATTTAATTAGATATGGCAATTTTTTTGTTGCAGTTTATGACCAAGGAAAAACATAGAAATTTTTATATAGTTTGTCTAATAAAGGAGAGTTAATTACCTTATGAAAAGCAGAAGAGGAAGAATATTAGGTATTATTATTATAATGATTTTTTTACCTATATTAATTATTAATACATTATTAATTGTAAAATCCTATTTAAATCCAAATGAGGCTCCAAACGTATTTGGTTTTAAACCGTTTATTGTTCTTTCAGGTTCAATGGAACCAACAATAAAAACAGGAGATATTGTAATAATAAAAAACTGTGATAAAGATAAACTTAAAACAGGAGATATAATCGCTTATAAAAGTGGAAAATCAATAATTACCCATAGAATTGATTCTGTCATAGAGGAAGATGGAGAGAAAAAATTTATAACAAAAGGTGATAATAACAATGCTGAAGACAAAAACCCTGTTAGTATTTCAAGTGTAGAAGGAATATTTATACGAAGAATACCTAAAATTCGGAAATTTTGCTATGTTTTTACAAACAACAATGGGTGCAGTTATATTTATTTCAATTCCATTTATTTTGTTTATGATTACAGATATAATTCAAAAAAATAATGAAAGAAAGATTCAGATAGAAAAACAAAGAAAACTTGAAAAAGAAATAGAAGAATTAAAAAGAAATAATAACTAATTTAAGTTGCTTGTTATTACTTATTGTTTTTATAGAAATAATAAGTATATAATAAATTACTACATTGTCAATACAATTTGATAGCATAAAGCTAAATATAAATACATTTGAAGGAGGTGAAAAATACAAATGAAAAGTAAAACATTTAGAGTTTCTTTAGTAATTTTATTGTTAGCAGTAATAACAATGAGTTTAACTTCTGGAACATTAGCAAAATATGTAGAAACAGTTTATGGAACAGATTCAGCAAGAGTTGCAAAATTTGAATATACTGCAACAGCTGGAGGAACAACTTTAACAACATCACCAGTTGCAATTGATTTATTTAATACTGAAGATGATACTGAAGTTTATGATCCAGAAGGACACAATCTAAATTCTCAAAAATTAGTTGCTCCTGGTACATTTGGACATTTTGATGTAGTTACAACAAACTTATCTGAAGTTGAAGTTGGAGTATCTTATACTATTGAAGAAACAAATGCAGGTAATGTTCCAATTGTTTATTTTGTTAAAGATAGCAATAATAACGTAAGATATTATTCTGATAAAGTATCTAGTTCTACAGTTGCTTTAGGACCAGATATAGCTACATATATTACAACTTTAACAGGTAGTACAGTAGAATCTTCAGCTACAGTTTCAATAACTGGTAATTTAGAAGCAATGTCAACATCTTTAGGAACAACTATGGATGCAACAAATAATAGTACAGGTATTACAAAAACTGATGTAGTTGGATGGTTTTGGGCATTTGGTGATGCTACAAACAATGTTGATACAGCTGATACTACACTTGGATTAGCTGGAACAGCCACTGTACAAGTTAATTTAGGAGTTACATTCACACAAGTTGATTAATATTTATGCAAAGAGCTTATGCTCTTTGCATAAGAAATATTTTTATATATTTCTTATGTAAGGAACATAGAAGTGAAAGGAAAATTAATGATTACGAAAGAAAGGCCTGTTAATACAGAGCAAAGTGTAAATGAACATGAAGATATTAAAGAGTTAAATAATAAGTATAATAAAAGATTAACTTTATTAATATTTATTATTATTTTTCTTTTTGTAATATTAACACTTTTTGTTGTGTATATATTAAGTTTGCATAACATGAAAGTATATAACCCTTTTGAAACTAAAATAATAAAGGTAAATAGTGATAAAAAAAGTTGGTACAAAAATGATGAAATAAATTTATTTAAGTACTTAAATGAACAGGGAGAAAAAATAATTTGGCCAGGGCAAAGTGGAGAATATGAGTTTTATATACAAAATACTAATGATGTGCCAATATACTATAAGATATCTATTTCAGAAAAAAATACAGATAAAATTAATATGAAATATAGGCTAAAACAAAACAATGTATATGTAATTGGAAATGAAGATACATATGAACCAATAGAAAAAATGTATTTGGAAGATATAAAAATATTGGAAAAAGCTAAAAGTCAGTATACTCTTGAATGGAAATGGGAAGAAACAGATAAAGATGTAGAAATTGGTAAAAGTGGATTATCTTTATACAGAATTTACATAGAGGTATACTCAAAATCTATTGGGAGTAACATATCAAAATAGTATAAAATATATTAAGTAACTTATTGAAATATACTTTTTAGTATTATTCAATAGGTTATTTTTTGTTATCAATAACAAAATTTTTATGTAATAGTGTATATTTTTATGTTACAATTCACGGCTGATATAATTTAAAAGACATCGACCGTGAATTGTAACATTTTACTATATTAATACTGAAAAGATTTTATAACTAGTTGTACTTTTAAATATTTATTGATATAATAAACAAAAAAATCTATTTATGTTAAAAATTAAGTATTAGCATGTTTAAGATTTGTAGCTAAATTAGTAATAATATTAAAGACAATTTAATATATATAAAATAAATAATTCTGTACAAAAAAAATATTTTGCTGTATAATAGCGAGGATAGAATATAATGTTAAACTTATTTCTTAACCTAATATTATAATTATAGGGGGATTAAAATGAGATTAAGAGAACTTATAAATGGTATTCCTAATTTAAAAGTAAAAGGGGATTTAGATTTAGAAATTAAAAACATTGAGAATAATTCTAAAAAAGTTACAGAAGATACGTTATTTATTGCTATTCGTGGATTTGATTTTGATGGACATAAATTTTTAGATGAGGCTATTAAAAATGGTGCAACAGCTGTAATGATAGATATTAATGCAAATTTAAAAGAATTGAAAATTCCAGATTATATTACTGTTATCGTTTCAGAAGATACTAGAATTGGTCTTTCTGTTGTGTCATGCAATTTTTATGGAAATCCGTCAAGAAAGTTTAAGCTTATTGGCGTAACTGGTACAAAAGGGAAAACGACTACAACTTATATGATTAAATCAATTTTAGAAAAAGCTGGATATAAGGTTGGGCTAATTGGAACAATAGAAAATTATTCTGGAGAAAAAAGCCTTGGTAGAAGTAATAGAACAACACCAGAAAGCATAGAACTACAAAGGATGTTTTATAAAATGGTTCAGGAAAAAGTTGATATTGTAGTTATGGAAGTTTCATCACAAAGCCTAAAATTGAATAGGGTTTATGGTTGTGATTTTGATATTGGTGTATTTACAAATTTTTACAAAGACCATATTAGCCTAAAAGAGCACCCAAATATGGAAGATTATTTTAATTCTAAATTAAAGTTATTTACAATGTGTAAAAAGGGTTTTATAAATATTGATGATATTAAAGGATTAAAAATTAAAAGAATGGCAAAAAATTGTAGTATATTTACTTATGGTATAAATATTGAAGCAGATCTTTTAGGAAAAGATATTACTGTTACTAATGTTAACGTCGATTTTAGAGTAAAAATAAATGATAAAAATGAAAGAGTAAAAATTAATGTTCCAGGAAGATTTAGCGTTTATAATGCATTAGCTGCGATTTCTGTTGCTAGATGTTTTAATGTAACTACAGAAAATATAAAAGAGGGATTAGAAAACATTAGTGTACCTGGTAGAAGTGAGTTAGTTCCAAATAAACAAGAACTTGCAATTATGATAGATTATGCACATACGCCAGAAAGCCTAGAAAATATTTTGTCTGCTGTAAAAACATATACAAGAGGAAGAGTAATTTGTGTCTTTGGCTGTGGAGGAGACAGAGACAAAACCAAAAGACCACTTATGGGTGAGGTTTCGGGACGTATTGCAGATTTTTCAATTGTTACAACTGATAATCCTAGAACAGAGCATCCAGCTCAAATTATTTCTGAAATAGAAGCTGGAATTTCAAAAACAAAAGGTAATTATATAGTAATTGAAGATAGAAGAGAAGCTATTAAATATGCATTAAAAAAGATGAATAAAAATGATATTGTAATATTAGCAGGAAAAGGTCATGAAACATATCAAGAAATAAATGGAGAAAAATATCCTTTTGATGAAAGAATAATAGTTAAGGAAATACTAAAAGAAATAAAAAAATAAAGGAGTGTTTTTATAAAATTAAATATTTTATATGTTAAATTTAAATTTAAAATTCGAAATGTATAAGATTTACAGTTTAAAAATATTTAATTTTGAAAAGATGTGAATATGAAAAGTAATGTAATTTATTTCTTAATAGCTTTTATTTTTACAGCAATATTAGGTAGGGTAATATTACCAATTCTAAAAAGAATGAAAGTTAGTCAAAATGAAAGATTAGATGGACCAAGAACTCATTTAAGAAAACAAGGAACTCCAACTATGGGTGGAATTATTATTATTATTTCGATGTTTATTATTGGAGTGTTTTTTTGTTATGTTAATAATTCGTATGAAATTTTTCCGTTGCTTTTAGCTTCTTTAGGGTTTGGTTTAGTAGGATTTATAGATGATTTTAAAAAACTAATTTTAAAAAATACAGAAGGATTAAATCCTAAATTTAAAATGTTAGGTTTACTAATTATTTCAGTAATTTATATTCTATACTTAATAAATTATAAAAATATTGAAACACAAATATATATTCCATATACTAATTTAAAAGTATTTATGCCAGTTTGGTTCTACATTATTTTTTCTATTATTGTAATGCTTGGAACTACTAATGCTGTTAATTTAACAGATGGTGTAGATGGGCTATGTGGTATAGTTTTAGGAATTATAACAAGTTCTTTATCTATAATATGTTTCCGCCTAGGATATATTGAAACTGCTACATTCTCATCTATTGTTTCAGGATCATGTTTTGGATTTTTAATTTATAATGTATATAAAGCCAAAATATTTATGGGGGATACAGGCTCTCTTTTTCTTGGTGGAGTAATATCAAGTATAGCAATTTATCTTAATAATCCATTAATTCTTATAATTATTGCAATTATACCAGTGGTTGAAACTTTATCAGTAATATTTCAGGTACTATATTTTTGGAAAACTGGTAAGAGATTATTTAGGATGGCGCCACTTCATCACCATTTTGAATTAAGTGGGTGGAGAGAAAATAAAGTAGTGGTAGTTTTTGGACTAATTACGCTTATTTTTTGTATTATAGGAATATATTCAGTATAATAATAAAAAAACTGAATATAAATATTGCTAAATTATAAAAAGTGAAAGGAAAATATTAATGTCACTAAAGTCAAAAGATAAAAAGATTTCCTTATTAACAAGAGGATCCAGCGATTATATAATTTATATAGTTGTACTTTTGTTATTGTCTATGGGATTAATAATGGTCCTATCTGCGAGTTCACCATCTTCACTTTCTGAAAGTGGTAATAGCTATAAATATTTTAAAAGACAGGCAGAAGCAACTGGAATTGGATTAGTCTTAATGTACATAGTTTCAAAATTTGATTATAGAATTTATAAAAAGTTTAAATGGATAATATATATTGCATGTATAGTATTTTTAATTTTTGTGGGTGTTGTTCGGAACAGAAGCAGGTGGGGCAAGAAGATGGATTATTATTGCTGGTTTTAATTTTCAGCCTTCAGAGTTTGCAAAAGTAGGATTTATACTTTTTTTTGCTGCAATACTTACAGATATTAAAAAAAACGGGAAAATATCATCTTTTGTTTTAGGATTTTGTTATCCTCTTTTTTGGATTATTCCTATAGTAATATCTATTTTTATTTTACAAAACCATTTTAGCGCGACATTTTTAATTTGCGTTGTAACTTGTGTTCAAATGTTTATTGCAGGTACAAAATTAAGATATTTTTTTGGTGTAGGTAGTACTGGTATAGCAGGAATATTGAGTTTAGTATTATTTAAAAATCAAGGAACTATGGGAGATGGTTTTAGAAGTACGAGAATTCAAACTTGGCTTGATCCTTTTTCAAATCCAACAGGTGATGGTTGGCAAATTATAAATAGTTTGTATGCTATTGGATCTGGTAGAATATTTGGATTAGGTTTAGGACAAGGAAAACAAAAATACTTATATTTACCAGAACCACATAACGATTTTATTTTTGCAATTTTGGCAGAAGAATTAGGTTTTTTTGGGTGCTTGATTGTAATTTCATTATTTGTCATATTTATTTGGAGAGGAATTATTATTTCTTTAAGAGCACCAGATACTTTTGGAAGTTTAGTATCAATAGGAATAGTATGTTTAATTGGGATTCAAGCAATGATGAATATAGCTGTTGTTACAGGTACAATTCCTGTAACTGGAGTTCCACTTCCATTTTTTAGTTATGGTGGAACTGCTATGATAGCAAATTTAGTTGCTGTTGGAATACTACTTAATATTTCTAAATCTTGTGAAAAAAAATAAAAGAAATTATTTTAAAATTGAAAGATATTTGAAAATAGCTAGAAAGGTCTGTTTTTATGAGAATTATTATATGTGCTGCTGGTACAGGTGGACACATCAATCCAGCTATAGCAATTGCGAATAAAATAAAAGAAAAAGAGCCAAATTCAAAAATAGTTTTTATTGGAACAAATCGTGGATTAGAAAATGACCTAGTTCCGAGGGCAGGATATGAACTTAAAACAATTGAAGCGTATGGTTTAAAAAAAGAAATATCTATTAGAAATATAATTCATATTATAAAAACTATTAAAAGTTCAAAGGATGTCAAAAAAATAATTGATGAATTTAAGCCAGATTTGGTTTTAGGAACAGGAGGATATATTTGTGGACCTGTTATTAGTAGCGCAATTTCAAGAAAAATTCCTACAGTATTACATGAATCAAATGCATATCCGGGTAGAGCAGTAAAAATGTTTGCTAAAGATGTTAATTTACTTTTAACAGGATTTCAAGAAACAAAAAATAGACTAAAGGATTGTAAAAAAATTGTTGTAACAGGAACTCCAACAAAAATAAAAAAAGTTAGAATAGATGAGAATAGAAAAAAAGAAATTTTAAAAGAATTTGGAATAAAAAATGATTTACCAATAGTTCTTATTTTTGGTGGTAGCCAAGGAGCTAAAGCAATTAATGATGCGGTGTTTAATTTAATTATTAAAAAACTTAACAAAGATTATCAAATAATTTGGGTGGCTGGTACAAAACAATATGATATTATAAAAGAAAGTTTTGAAAAAGAAAATATATATATTAATCACTTGACAAATGTGAAAGTTTTACCTTATATATATAATATGGAAGAAATAATGAATATTTCTGATTTATTAGTTGCAAGAAGTGGTGCTATGACAATTACAGAAGTCTCTATTGTAGGAAAGCCAGCAATATTTATTCCGCTTCCATCAAAGTCTGCTAACAGACAAGAAGATAATGCTCGAGTATTAGAAAAAATAGGTGCTG
Organism: Clostridia bacterium; assembly: GCA_017530505.1. GTDB lineage: Bacteria > Bacillota > Clostridia > TANB77 > CAG-508 > Scatovivens. The sequence continues at coordinate 23,940 of JAFXMI010000007.1, forward strand.
CAAAAATAATATTAAACAAAGACTTAAATGAGGAAAAGCTTTCTTTAGAAATTAATGATATTATTTTTAATAAATCAGAATTAGAAGAAATGGGAAATTTAGCTAATAGATTTGCACCTTCTAATGTTGAAGAAAAGATATATTTGGAAATTAAAAAAATGTTAGAGGAGTTAAAAAATAATAATGATAGATAAATTAGTTATTGTGGAATCACCTGCAAAGGCAAATACAATAAAAAAGTTTTTAGGTGGGAAAAGTAAAGTTATTGCTTCAATGGGGCATATAAGAGATTTACCTAAATCAAAGCTTGGAGTAGATATTGAAAATGATTTTGAACCTCAATATATTAATATTCGTGGGAAGGCTAGTTTAATAAATTCTATAAAAAAAGATGCTAAAGAAGCAAAAACAGTATATTTAGCTACTGACCCTGATCGAGAAGGTGAAGCTATTGCATGGCATTTAACATGTTTACTTGGAATAGATCCAAAAAGTATATGTAGAGTTACATTCAATGAAATTACAAAAGAAACTGTAAAAAAATCTATGAAAGAGCCAAGGAGTATAGATATTAATCTTACAGATGCTCAACAGGCTAGAAGAATATTAGATAGGATAGTTGGATATAAGATTAGTCCAGTCTTATGGAAAAAAGTAAAAAAAGGTTTATCAGCTGGAAGAGTTCAATCAGTTGCAGTTAAACTTGTTGTAGATAGAGAAGAAGAAATTGAGAGATTTATTCCGGAAGAATATTGGAATATATACGCTATTCTTTTAGATAAAAAAACTAAAACAAAATTTGAAGCAAAATTGGTTGCTAAAAATGGAAAAAAATTAGAACTTCACTCAGATATAGAAGTACAAGAAGTTTTAAACAGTATAGAAAAGGCAAAATATATTGTAAAAGATATAAAACAGTCAGAAAAGAAAAGAAGTCCTGCACCACCTTTTACAACGAGTACATTGCAACAGGAAGCATCTAGAAAATTAAATTTTGCTATTAAAAAAACTATGATGGTTGCTCAAGGTTTATATGAAGGCGTAAAAGTTGCAGGACATGGTGAAACAGGTTTAATTACTTATATGAGAACTGATTCTACCAGAATTTCTAATGAAGCAAGACAAGCAGCAAAAGAACAAATAGAAAAAGTTTATGGAAAAGAGTATTATGAAAACAGATTTTATAAAACTAAGGCAGAAGCTCAAGATGCACATGAGGCAATTAGACCAGCACATATTGAGCTTACTCCAGAGGTAGTAAAATCTAGCTTAACTAGTGATCAATTCAAGTTATATCAATTAATATATAATAGATTTATTGCGAGTCAAATGTCTTCTGCAATTTATGATACTGTTTCAGTAAATATTGATGCTAATGAATATAATTTTAGAAGTAATGGACAAACACTTAAATTTAAAGGATTTATGGTTTTATATGTAGAAGCAGAAGATAATCAAAATAAGGAAGAATATACAAAAATACCAAATTTAATTGTTGGAGAAGAGGTTAATAAAGAAAAAATCGAAACAAAGCAAAGTTTTACTGAGCCACCTTCAAGATACACAGAAGCGAGTCTTGTAAAAACCCTTGAAGAAAAAGGAATTGGAAGACCTAGTACTTATGCTCCTACAATTACAACAATTCTCGCTCGTAGATATATTGAAAAGGTTCAAAAGCAATTACTTCCAACAGATTTGGGAAAAGTTGTAAATAAACTTTTAGTAGAGAATTTTGGAGACATAATTAATGTAGAGTTTACAGCTAAAATTGAAGAAGAATTTGATAAAGTTGCAATTGGTGAGGAAAACTGGAAAAAAATAATAAGAGAATTTTATAAACCATTTGAAGAAAATGTAAAAAAAGTTGAAAAGGAACTTGAACATGTTAAATTTGAAGATGAAGTTTCAGATGTACAATGTGATAAATGTGGGAAAATGATGGTTATTAAATATGGTAGATTTGGAAAGTTTTTAGCTTGTCCAGGATATCCAGAATGTAAGAATACAAAACCGATAAACGAAACTATTGATGTTCCTTGTCCAAAGTGTGGAGCTATAGTAAATGTTAAAAAGACCAAGAAAAAGCGTAATTATTATATTTGTGAGAATAATCCTAAAAGTTGTGATTATATCTCTTGGAACAAACCTAAAATTGGAGAAAAATATGTTGAAGAGCATAAACCAGAATTAGTAAAAAAGAAAAGAGTGAAAAAACAAACAAAAAAACAAATTAAAAAGTAAACAAAAAGTAAACAAAAAGTAAACAAAAAGTTAACAAAAAGTAATGTTGTCGTAATTGTAACAGCATTATTTTTTGTTTATAATGTATAATAAATAATAGAATATAAAAATATGATACAAGAGGAGGAATTTTGAATTATATTACAGTGATTGGCGGAGGATTAGCAGGTTGTGAAGCAGCTTTGCAAATTGCTAAAAGAGGAGTAAGGGTTAAGCTTTATGAAATGAAGCCAAAAAAGTATTCTGAAGCACATATAAGTAAAAATTTAGCTGAAATTGTTTGTAGTAATTCTTTTAAATCTAATAAGCTAACAAACGCGTGCGGACTTTTAAAAGAAGAACTTAGAAGACTTCGGATCTTATTTAATACCAATTGCAGATAATACTTCTATTCCAGCAGGACAAGCTTTAGCAGTAGATAGAGAAAAGTTTTCTAGTGAAGTTACAAAACTAATAGAGAAAAATGAAAATATTGAATTAATTAGAGAAGAAATTACAAAAATTCCTCAAGAACGGTATTGTAATTATAGCAACAGGTCCACTAACTTCTAATGCTTTAGCAGAAAATATTAAGAAAACTGTTGGAGAAGAAGAACTTGCTTTTTATGATGCAGCAGCTCCACTTATTGAAAAAGATAGTATTGATATGAATATAGCTTTTTATGGAGATAGGTATGAGCAAGAAAGAGAAAAGGAAGAAGATATTTCTAAATGGAAAGAGCGTATTAAAGGTTTAGAGGCTAGTTATATAAATCTCCCAATGGATAAAGAAGAGTATGAAGTTTTCTATAAGGAACTTATAAACGCAGGGATAGCTGAATTACATAGTTTTGAAAAAAGAGAAATTTTTGAGGGATGTATGCCAATTGAAGTAATGGCTAAAAGAGGAAAAGATACTTTAAGATTTGGGCCATTAAAACCAGTAGGTTTTACAGATTTAAGAACTGGAAAAAGAGCTTATGCTATAGTTCAATTAAGACAGGATAATAGTGAAGCAACTTTATATAATATGGTAGGTTTTCAAACAAATTTAAAGTTTGGAGAGCAAAAAAGAGTATTTAGCCTAATACCAGGGCTTGAACATGCAAATTTTACCAAATATGGAGTAATGCATAGAAATACTTTTATTAATTCTCCAAAACTTTTAGATAATACATATAATTTTAAAAAGAATAAAAATATATTTTTTGCTGGGCAAATAACTGGAGTAGAAGGATATGTTGAATCTATATCTTCTGGATTGGTAGCAGGAATAAATGCGGTAGAATTGTATAGGATTCAAAAAGAATTTTTTGAAGAAAGAAAAATAATTAATTCTGATTTAAGCAATAATAGTATAGATTTAATTTATAGTTTTAGTAATAAAATAAAGAAGGAATATGAAAAAAGAAAAATAATATTTCCAAACGAAAATGTTATTGGTGCATTAGCTAATTATATTTCATCTCCAAATGAAAAATTCCAACCAATGAATGCTAATTTTGGAATTTTACCTCAATTACCAGAAAAAATTAAAGATAAAAAAATAAAATTTGAACAATATGCGAAAAGGGCACTTCAAAAAATGGAAAAAATTACGTAAACCTATTGCAAAAAACTTAGTTTTATGCTAAACTATAAATAGTTGAATAATGTTCAAAACGTAGGAGGTGGTAGTTTGAATTCAGAGCAAACTCAAAATATCATCGGAAAGTTAAAAGAGATTAATTATAATTTAACTGAAGATATGATTAAAAAAGCAACTAAAGAAGAACTAATTAAGTATCTAAAAATGATAGATGAATTTAAAGCTTTATTGCTTACATCATCAGAAATAGAGTAAAATAATAAAAAGGAGGAGTGCTCTTAACAGAGAGTGCAAAGGAAAAATGGGAGTAAAAAATTTTTCAAAAAACGATTTAACACCAGATAATTTACCAGAATTAGTTAGACAATTAAGAGAAGCGGTTTCAAATAGGGAATACGCTACTATAGGTGAGTTTGCTAAAGCATTTGCAACGGCAATTCAAACCTCTACTATAGAAGTAGCAACAGGGAAAAGAGAGTTAGATGTAAATGGAAAAATAGTAGATGTAACAGATTCAGTTGATCAAATAATGACTGAAATTGACAAGACAAAAGGAATTTCTGAAACAGATTCAGCTAAATTAGCAGAGTATAAGAATATGTATGCAGAGGTAGATGCTCAATTAACCCCTTTATTTATGCAAGATAAGATGATGAAAGAATTAGTATCAAGAGGGTTTTCTGCAACAAGATATGCTGAGGTAGCTGTAAAAGCTAACGAAGAAAGTGATAAAAAAATAACTGTTTACGATAACAAAATTAAAGCTTATAAAGCAATTGAGAAAAAAGTTTTAGAACCACATGATGTTGTTGATGATAACGGAAATGTAAAAAGAGTTGATTTAAAAACAAAAATTAATGATGAGAAAAAAGCAAAGATTTATCTTGAAGGTTTAAAAATTGATATTACAGAAATTAAAAGTTTAGAGGCAGCAATTGCTACAATGGAAGCTGAGATTCTTGCAGATCCAACAAAAGAATCTATGTATAGAGGAAAAATTGATGCTAACAAATCAATTATTACTCAAAAAACAGCTGACATGAAGGGTAAAGTAGAATCATTAAATGATTTACATATTGCTGGTCTTGATTTAAGTAAGATTCAAAATTGTGAAGATCCAACAAAGGTTACTAGAGATGATGCTGAGAATGAAATAAATAATTTATATAATGGAATGGATGCAAGAATAGTAGTTGCTTATCAAAACTTAGCAAAAAATTTACTTGATGATAAAAAAGCAGGACAATATATTTTTGATGTTGCAGAAGAAGTTGAAATTGGAAAAATAAATAATCCAGCAACAGTAGCAGAAGGTATGAAAGCTATAGATGATGCTACTGCTAAGATTCAAAATGAAATTTCAAGAAATGTACAATTCAAAAAGCAAGAAGAAGTATTAAAAGCTGCTCGTATAGCTGGTACAGAGGAATATGCTAGAATAGCACAAAGAGAACAAGAAATTAAAGATAGATTTGAAAATGTACAAGCTAAAAATGATAAAGGACAACCTATCTATTTTGCTCCAGATGGAACAGAAACTTTAGATGCTGTTGATGCTGCAACCGGAAATCCTAATAGGCCAAAGCAACTATATAAATTAAAACCTAGTGTTAGAAAAGATGTTTTAACAGCTGCAGGAATTGATGAAGATGGAGAAATAGATACAATAGTTGATAGTAATTCAACTGCAATTCGTGGAATGAGTTGGTCTGAAAGAAGAGCTTTCTTAAAAGCACAAGGAATTGGAAATGCGTGGTCAAGATTTTGGAGAAACAAAAAGTTAATTGATGCTAATATAAAAAGATTGGCAGAGGGAAGAGGTAAAGCAGACATTGATGCTGTAAGAAATAAAGCAGAAGCTGCAGTTAATGCGGTAGAAACTAGCGAAATTTATGAATATAAAAGTATTCGTCCATTAAGAGAAGGTATAGAGAGATCTTATGAAGAAGTTAAAACAAAAGCAGCTATTCAAAGAGAAATGGCTAATGGTGCATATGACAATGCAGAATTGTTAGGAAGTAGAGACGTATCTAAAGCAACTGATACGATTGATGCTCTAGATGATGCAGCTTATGAAGAAACATCTTTGGCAATTGCAAAAGCTTTATTGGATGGAAGAGATTTAACTATATATACAGAGGCAAGAAAAAGAGTAAAACTTGCTGAAGTTGCTAGAGAGCATAACAAGCAAAATGATGATCATGCACAAAATCCTAGACATGAAGATATTACTAGATAATTTAAATTAGAACTAAGGAGAAAAAAATATGGAAGAACAAGAAAAAATTGAAGCTTTATTACAAAGTTTAGAGACAGTATGCAAATTATTGAATGAAGACACTATAAAAAATGCTACAGAACAACAATTAGTTGAATATCTTGAATTGACAAATAAATTAAAAGCAATAATTTTGTCAAACCTGTAAAATAAGAAAATTTGAAAGTTTAGAAAAGGATTGTTGCAAATTCTATTCTAAACTTTATTTTATATTATTATTTTTGTGAGGATTATTATATGGATTTAATTTTCAAAGAATTAAATAGTAGTATGGAAGAACTATTAAATCAATATAAAACTGCGTTAAATAACGGAGAATATGATAAAGTAAAAGGTATAACAGCTTCTGTTTTACAATTATATAGAGATACTTATAATGTTAGATTAGATGAAAGACCTGAATTTGATCATGTTTTCCATCAAGTTATGCAAAAAATGCAAGCTCAATTAAGAGATAGTAGGCCTACAACTCAAGAAGCAGCTGAAAAAGAAGTAGAGATTATTAGAATGTTTTCAGAAGTAGCTGATGGAGTTTTTAAGGTTTCTGATGTTAGAAGACAAGCTATGGAGTTACAACCTTCAGCAGAAGATCTTATTGCTGCTTACGAAGAAGGTATTGCTGATGCTAATGATCAAATTGCACGTCTAGAAAAACTTCAACAACAATACGAAGCTGTTTCAAATGTTGTTTTTGGTAAAGAAACTCCAAATTTAAAAGACAAAATAAGTGATAAGAAATTTAATATTGTAACATTAGAATTAATAAATTCTCAAATTACTAAGATGGATGAATTGCAAAATGCTATAGATATAATGGAAGCTGAAATTGTTGCAGATCCAACTAAAGAAGCATTGTATAGAGGAAAAATTAATGCTAATCAAAGTGAATTAACAAATCTTTTGTCTGATGTAACATTAAAAGTTGATGCAATGAAAGCGAAAGGTCTTAATATTGATTCTATTAAAGATGCTATGGATAGCAATAATGCTAAAAGATTAGCTACACAAGCTAATGTAACAGCGTTAAGAGATAGCTTAGATGCCAGTTTAACTAGTGATTATACAGAACTCATGAATAATATTGTTAATGCTAAGAAAAGATTTAGTCATATCGATCAAATAGCAAATATAGATTTAACAGGTATAGATCCTTCTACAAAACAAGGAAGAGCTAAATTAGATTCATTAATGGCACCTTTTATGGAACTATTTGGTAGGGTTGAAAATGGTCTAAAATTACAAAAAAATAGAATAAAAGTCTATGAGCAGAGTATTCATGATGTAAGAGAAGAACAAAAAATCATGGAAATAGATACAAGCGATAGAAGCAGATATGAAGATGGAATGACAGATGATGTTAGAGATCAAATTGAAGCTGAAAAAGAATACTATCGTCAAGATATGCTAGATAAATTATATGGAGATCCTGAAAAAGCAAAACTTTGGAAGGAATATTATGGTTTATTTAGTGATGCAAAAAAATCAGTTCCATTTACATTTACAGATGAATCTGGCAATACACAAAATGGAACATATATGACAATAGATTATGAAAAATTTTCTAGTAATTTAGCTGGATTAACACCACCAGTTTCTTTGAAAGATGCTTTGAAATTACTACAATTAGAAGAATATAAAGAAAGATTAGAGCGTCTATCTAAATATCAAGCAGGAGATAAATCTGTAAAAAAAGAATTACCTTCTTATGAAAAATATTTGCTTGCAAAAAGAGCTTTTGATGAAGCTACAACACCTGAAGAAAAAGAAAATGCAAGAAATAGAATGAATTTAGCAGAAAATGAAATGGAAAAAGAGCTTAGACAAGATCAGTTATATATTGCTACTAATCATGGTGCTACTGACAATAATGAATTAATAGCTAAAGCTATTGCAGATGCAGGAACTTTAGTAAAATATAAGAGAGGAAGATTAGCATATAAAGATCAAGATACTTTAGGTGGAAAAATTAAGGCTTTTGGACATAATTATGCTAGTTTAATAGGATTAAGAACTGTTGGTGATGCTAAAACTTTACTTGGAAAAGCTGGAACAGTTGTATTAGATACTGGATTAATTGCGATTTCTCCATTTAGTGCTGCAACTAAAGTTATATATAGATATTTTCCTGTTGTAGGTAAAGAAGCTCAATCAAAAAGATTTATAAAGAAACATGCTGGTGAAAATTCTAGTCCTTATGAAGGAAGAGCAGATGCTCGTAAAATGAAGAGAAGAAAAGAATATAAAGCAGAGATGAAAGGAATCTTTAAAGGAGCTAGAGCATGGATAAAGGCAACAAATGATAATTTGTTCTTTAAAGATAGAGCTAAAGAAACAGAAGAAGCATTTTGTAAAAGAGAATTAGAAGAAAGAGTTTACCCTTCTATTGAAAATAGATACATATTAGGTGCACAAGTTGCTGATAAAACAAAGCAAGAAAAAGCAAAACATAATTTAAGAAAGAGACAAGCTGATGTAAGAACTGTTGCTGGGAGATCTTATGGATATAATGATTTAATTGCTGATCCTACAAGTGCAGAAAGCCATGAGTTTGAAAAACAAAGTATATTAGGTGCAGCATTAGAAGAGCATGGTGAAGATGCAGAAGCTTTAAGCTATTCTACAACATCTAGACCAAGAGATAGAAGATTTGTAAAAGATAATACACCTCTTGAAGGAAGTTTATATACAGATTTGGATTCTCAAGTTGATTTTTCAGATCCAAAAGGAAGCGTTGTACAATCTGATGCTCTTGATAGAGCAACTAGACAAGAAGGCATTACAGCCACATATACAGCTAGGAACTATATTCCATACACAATTACAGGTGTAGCTACAGGTGTAGCAGGAAGGTATATAGCTTCTACAATAAAAAATGCTATAACAAGTGTAGTTCCCGGTGATCCAATGCAAGATATAACTCTTACTAAAGTAAGAAAAATAGTTGGATATGAAGACTATGAAAAAGAAATATTAGTACCAAAAATTACAAAACAAATAGATACAAGTTCAGTAGCAAGAACACCTTCACAATTTGCTATTGCCAATAATGGACAATCAGCTCATTTAAATACATCTGTTTGGGGAGGAGAACTTGGTGGTTACGATGTAGATTTATCAGGATATGACAATGTTGTAGGATTTTATGTAGAAGTGCCTAAACAAGGTGGTGGAATTCAAAAAATTGCAATGGCAATACCAAAAGAATCTGGAAAATATGATTATTTAGGTCAACTAGTTAGAAGATTTGGATTAGATCAAACAACTCTTGAAAAATATGTTGATGTAGCAACAGGAACATTTAAACCAGATGCGGATTTGTATGACTTAGCAGCTGAAATTTCAAATCATATGGGTGCAACACAAGGATTAACAGGAGATAAGTTAGTCGAAATGACATTTTCTTCTGGAACAGAGGCAAAAGCATATGTTTCATCTGTTCTTACACCTGGATCTCATAATGGCGGATGGTTTGATGTTACAAAATTAGGGCAAAGTCTAGGAACTAAAAATGTTACAACTTATCTACCTAAAAAGATTATTGGGAAAAGACCTGTTTGGGAAGTTTCTATAGAACCAACTGCAATACAAGGACCAAGTAAAGTAGTAACAACAGGAAATCATACTAATGATGCTATTAGAACTTCTGGGATGATACTAGGAGACGCAATAGCTATTGGAAATGTGGGAGAATCAACTGATAAAGCTTTTGGGGCTGCTTTCCCAGAAACAGATGAGTCACGTTCTGCTTCAAAACGTATGAGAAGACAAGATAGACCAGATGAAGTAGAGCCAGGAAGACATATGAAAGGAAATTCAGGAAGAGGCGAAGGAGACGAAAGATAACTATGTCTAGTGATAATAAAGAACGAATGAATAGACTCCAACAAGTATTATCTGAAGGTTTAAGTGAAAAAGCAAAAGAAGATATTTTAAAAGGCCTTTCAGAAGATCCTTTTTTATCTGGAACATCTGCATCTCAATCTTTTTATCAAAAAAACGGAAAAGATAATCCTAAAAATTCTGAATCTTTTTTTAAAGAACAAGATAGAGGCTCAGAAGCAGAAAGGAAAAAGACAGAAGAGGAAAGAGCAGAAAGAGCAGAAGCAGAAAGGAAAAGAGCAGAAAGAGCAGAAGCAGAAAGGAAAAGAGCAGAAAGAGCAGAAGCAGAAAGGAAAAGGGAAGAAGCAAAAAGAGCAAAAGCAGAAAGGAAAAGAGCAGAAAGAGCAGAAGCAGAAAGGAAAAGGGAAGAAGCAAAAAGAGCAAAAGCAGAAAGGAAAAGAGCAGAAAGAGCAGAAGCAGATAGGAAAAGAGCAGAAGAAGATAGGAAAAGAGCAGAAGAAGATAGGAAAAAGGAAGCAGCAGAAAGGAAAAGAGCAGAAGAAGATAGGAAAAAGAAAGAAGCAGAAAGGGAAAAAGCAGAAGAAGAAGATAGGAAAATAGCAAGAAAGAAACATAAGGAAGAAGAAAAGAAAAGAAAATTAAAAAAAGCGAGAAATGATGTATATAGCAAATATTATGTTCCTCATGAAAAAAGAAGTTATTTTGAAAATAAAATAAATATTATTAAATATAGATTAGGTCATTTTGATTATTTATATAAGATAAATCCAAAATCCGTATCTGGAAAAGAGAAAGATAATTATTGGCGTGATGTTTATAAATTAGAAGATGCGCTTCATTTTGATAAATTCTTTAATCGAAAGATGACTAGATTAAAACTTGGGCTTGCAACTGTTGGATTATCTTTATCATTATTAATTTCAGCACAAACAAAAAATTCAATAAAACCATATGTACCTGATGATAATCCAACAGATCTTTTAGAACAAATTAATCCAAGTAATTATGCTAGAGAGTTAAGTAGAGCAAAATCATATTTTTATAGAGGGGAAGATCAAGAATATTTAATTAGTAGAATAAAGCCTAATTGGATTCCGGAAGATGTTTCTGATGAACAGTATTATAAAATTTTAGAAATAGCTTGGTATGACTTAGAACCTGAATTTAAAGAATATGTTAGAAATCCAAACGATGTTAGAGAAGCACAAGTTAAAACAGAGAAACAAAATAAAGAAAGAGAAGAACGAGAAAGAGAAGCAATTAATCAACTTAATGAAGTTAATAATGGAAATAAAGGAAATAATGGTAATAATTGTGTTACAGATGAAGAAATAGAAAAATAGAGGTATACTATGAATTTACAAGACTTAAAAATTGGAACACTAATGACTTTATCACAAAATGAACAATATAGGATAGTAGATATTAGAATAGAAGATAACAAGAATTATATAGTGTGTTCTACAAATAAAAAACCTATTTTACCAATTGTATTTGAATATAGGATTATAGGTGAAAAGTTACAGGTTAGAGAGGAAAAAGACAGTCAAATATTAAAGTCAATATATAGTAAATTAAGAAATGAAAATAGCTAAAACATTACGGAAAATAGTTAAAAAACCTTAAGAAAATATCAGTAAAAAGCTTGACTTTTGTTCGAAATTATATTAAAATAATATAGCGATTATAAAGAAATATGTAAATTTACTTGAAGGTTTCTCCCCGGTAACCATTTAAGTTTTAAATTTTATATATAGATATTATAAGATTTTTTTAAGGAGGGTATTTGATTAGCATGAATAATACTACATATAGTCCTAAAAAAGGCGAAATTGAAAGAAAATGGTATATTATAGATGCATCAGGAAAATCTTTAGGTAGAGTAGCAACTGAAGCAGCTAAATTATTAAGAGGAAAACATAAACCAACATTTACACCTAATGTTGATACAGGTGATTTTGTAATTATTTTAAATTGCAAAGAAGCTGTTTTAACAGGTAGAAAATTAGATCAAAAAGTATATAGACATCATTCAGGATATATTGGAGGAATGAGAGAAGTTTCTGCTAGAGTAATGATGGATAAAACACCTGAAAAAGCTATGATGCATGCTGTTAAAGGGATGTTACCACATAATTCTTTAGGAAGACAAATGCTTAAAAAATTAAGAGTGTATGCTGGAGCAGAACATGAACATATAGCTCAAAAACCAGAAGTTTGGGAGGTTAAATAATTATGGCAAAGAAGACTGATAATATAGTATTTCAAGGAACTGGAAGAAGAAAAGAAGCAATAGCTAGAGTTAGATTAGTTACTGGTAATGGTAATATAACAGTTAATGGTAAATCTCTAGATGAATATTTTGGTACAGATATTTTAAAAGTTATTGTTAACCAACCATTTAATGTAACCAATACAGTTGGAAAATATGATGCAATAATTAAAGTTGTAGGTGGTGGATTTACAGGTCAAGCTGGAGCTATTAGACATGGGATTTCTAGAGCTTTATTAGAAGCTAATTCTGAATATAGACTTGCATTAAAGCAAAATGGATTCTTAACTAGAGATCCAAGAATGAAAGAAAGAAAGAAATATGGTTTGAAAAAAGCTAGAAAAGCTCCTCAATTTTCAAAAAGATAATTACAAGGGATTCCAAACGGAATCCTTTTTTGTTATGATTAAAGTCCAAATAGTTGATTTTTATTTTATGATAAATGATCTATATTAATCAAATTAAAGTATAATGTACAAAAGTATTCATGTATTTAAGGTATATAATTTTTAAAAAGAGTGAGATATGTTTGACTAACCTACAAATAATGTAGATAAGTAATCAAATAATGTAGAAAAGTAATCAATTTTTATTGACATTTTATAAAAAAAGGAGTAAAATTGAAAATGATTTTCAAATTGAGGTGCTAAAAATGATAAGCTATAAAACAGGACAGAGAAAAATTATTATGGATTATCTAATTAAAAATAAAGATAAATTTGTAAATGCAGAAGAAATATTAGAATATATGCAAAACAATAAACAAGAAGTTGGACTAACAACTATATATAGATTTCTTAATTTGCTAGAAAATAATAATAATGTAAGAGTGGAAACAGAAAATCATACAAAATATTATCAATATGTACCACAAGAAAATATTAATTATTTATTTTTAAAATGTAAAAGATGTGGTAAATCACTAAATTTGAAATGTCAAGAATTTGAAGATATAAATAAACATATAAAGAAAGAACATAAATTTAAATTAGATTATAATACAATTATTTATGGAACTTGTGAGAATTGCTTAAAATTAAGCTTTTAGTAGGCAATACAATTTGAATACAAAAAGTAATTAAAATAGTAGTTATAGTTTTTATTGTTTATTCTCTTGTTTTTTCTATTATAGTATAACAAGGTGAATACTATTTTGAAATTTACTACAAGCATATATGATGTAAAAAATTAGGAGGTTTTTAATTAAATGAAGGTAAAAAAGATAATATTTATTATAATTGCAATAGCTATAGTTATTGCAATTGGTCTTGCTATTGGTGTAGGGGGGAAAAAAAATAAAAGCAATGCAAAATATAATGTAATTGCTAGTAATTTTGCAAGTTATGATTTTTTAAGAAATATTATAGGAGAAAACAAGGATATTGAATTGACATATTTAATTGGACCTGGAAAAGATGCTCATAGTTACGATCCAACTGTACAGGATTTAATAAAAATACAAGATTCAGATTTATTTGTTTATGTTGGTGGAGAAATGGAAAAATGGTCTGATAAAGTAGTAGATTCATTAGATACAACAGGAACAGAAATAATCTGTATAGCTGATTTTGTAGAAACAATGGAAGAAAAAGAAGTTGATGGAGCAGAAGAACTTGAACACGATCATGATTATGAAGATGAGGAAGAACATCATGAAGAAGTAGAAGAACATCACGAAGAACACGAACATGAGCATGAAGAAGGTGCTTTTGATGAACATATTTGGACATCTCCAGAAAATGCAATAAAAATGGTAAATGCTTTAGAAAAAGCAATGGAAAAAATAGATAGCGAAAATGCTACAAAGTATAAAGAAAATGCAGATAAATATATTACTCAAATAAAAGATGTAGATAGCAAAATTCAAAATATAGTTGATAACAAAGTAAGAGATAGATTAATATTTGCAGATAAAATGCCAATGCAATATTTTATAGATTATTATAATTTAAAAGTTAGTGCTGCATTTGATGGATGTAGTACAGAAACAGAGCCATCTGCAAAAACGATAGCTTACTTACAAAACAAAGTAAAAGAAGAAAAAATACCTGTTATTTTATATATAGAGTTAAATCCTGGAACAGTAGCGAAAACAATAGCAGATGAAACAGGAGCAGAAGCAATGCAAATACAAACATTGCATAATGTTAGTTTAGATGACTTTAACAAAGGAGAAACTTGGGTAAGTTTAATGACGAGAAATATTGATGTGCTTAAAAAAGCCCTTCAATAAAAATGAATTTAAATCATCAATCTGCACATTTTTGTTTCAATAATCAAACTTCAATGTACAAAAGTACATTTTCATCTTGATTATTTTACAAAAATGCACATCTTAACAATTTAAATTCATTTTACAGAAAGTGAGGAACAAAAATGGATCTAATTCAAATAAAGAAATTAAGTTTTAGTTATCCATCTAAAAAAGATACACTAAAAAATATAAATCTAAAAATAGAAAAAGGAAGTTTTACTTGTATAGTAGGAGAAAATGGTTCAGGGAAAAGTACATTATTAAAATGTATTTTAGGACTTAATAAAGGTTATACAGGAGAAATAAAAAAAGAAACACATATAGGATATTTACCACAAAAAAGTGAAATTCAAAGTAATTTTCCTGCAACTATTGAAGAAGTTGTGTTATCTGGAACAATATCAAACAATGTTAGAAGTATTTTCTATAAAAAAGAAGATAAAGAAAGAGCAAAACAAGTAATGGAGAAATTAGGAATTTATGACATTAGAAAAAAATGTTTTGCTGACCTTTCAGGAGGGCAACAACAAAGAGTTTTAATTGCTAGAGCTTTATGTGCAACAAAAGACATTATTGTATTAGATGAACCTACAAATGGATTAGATCCTTCGATTAGTAAACAAATTTATGAGTTATTAGATAAATTAAAGAACGAAGAAAATATAACTATTTTAATGGTTTCACATGATATTGAAAGAGCTTTAAATTATGCAGATACAGTTATTGAACTTATAAATGGAGAAATAACTTTTGTTGGAAAACCTCAAGATTTCAAACTAGGAGGTGCAAAATAATGATTGAAACAATAGCAGAGATGATGGCACATAGCTTTATTCAAAGAGCAGTATTGGTAGGTACTTTAATCAGTTTATGTGCAGCACTTCTTGGAGTAAGTCTTGTATTAAAAAGATATAGTATGATTGGAGATGGATTATCTCATGTGGGTTTTGGAGTATTAACAGTCGCTACAGCTTTTGGAGCAACTTCTCCATTATATATAGCAGTACCTTGTGTTACTATTTCAGCAATTATACTTTTGAAAATAGGAAATAATAGCAAGATAAAAAGTGATAGTGCAATAGCTCTAATATCAAGTTCAGCTTTAGCGATAGGTGTTGCAGTAACTTCTTTAACAACAGGAATGAATACTGATGTATGTAATTTTATGTTTGGAAGTATTTTAGCAATGAGTAAACCTGATGTATATTTAAGCATTGCAGTTAGTATTATTGTAGCAATACTATTTATAATATATTATAGAAAATTGTTTGTTGTAACATTTGATGAAGAATTTGCAAAAGCAAGTGGCTTAAAGGCAAAAAGATATACAAATATAATTGCTATTCTTACAGCACTTATAATAACAATAGGAATGAGAATGATGGGGGTTATGCTTATAAGTAGTATAATAATATTCCCAGCATTAACATCAATGAGAATTTTTAAGTCGTTTAAAAAAGTTGTAATAAGTTCTGCAATTATAAGTGTTTTATCTTTCTTAATGGGAATATACTTATCATATATTTATAACATTAGTACAGGTGCAATGATAGTAATTGTAAATTTAGTATTATTTATTCTATTTTCAATAATAGAAAAGATAATACATGATTAGGAGTGTGGTTCTTATGAAAAAGAAAAAAACATTTATGATAATTATTTTAATTGCTTTTATAGGAGTTATAGGAGTTGTATTAGCAAATGTCAATAATCAATCTGTAGAAAAAATTAGTCAAAAAAACACTACTAATAATACAAATACAACTAGCACAACCAATTCATTAAATACAAATTCTACAACTAATTCAACATTTACAACAACACAGAGTATAGGGAAAGTTAGAAAAAGTACAGAAAAGGCAAAAGTTGATACAAGTAATATTGTAGAAATAACAGATAATTTCTTTATTGAACAAACAAATGACTTATATATAAATTTGAATGATTATATTGGTAAAACAATTAAAATTGAGGGGTTAATATATTCTTATGAAGATTCAAATGGAGATATTTGTTATGCTGTTGTAAGAAATACTCCTGGTTGCTGTGGTTCTGATGGATTGGCTGGATTAGATATAAGATATGATGAAGATTACCCAGAAGAAGATACTTGGGTTGAAGTAATTGGATTAGTAGGAAGTGATACAGTTTACGGAAGTAAAATACCTGCAATTCAAGTTTCATCATTAACGTTAAAAGAGAAAGGAACAACATTTGTAACTAATTAAAAATTATTAAATATATCATAATGTTCGAACTATTAGGGATTCCAAACGGAATCCCTTTTTGTATTTTTAAGCGTGAAAGTATTGATATATGCTTATATTATGAATTTAAAATAAATTTTATTTAAAGCTAGTAAAATTTAGTTAAATTTATACAGTAAAATAAAAACATTTATTTCAATATACTTTTTCATATTAAAATATCTTTAAGCTGTGATGTATACTTTTTCAATTGACAATATATTTTATAATTTTTTTCAATATCTTTTTCATTAATACTAATATATGCTCTGTAATCTCCATTATCAGGTAAGTCACAAATAAAAGTATTCATATTTAATATAGTTATACCACTACCAATCTGTTTTATTAGTTCTGGTTCTTTTTCTATAATTTCGGTATAATTAACAAATAATGTATTCATATTACTTTGCATAAAAATTTTCAAAGTATTATTATTTCTATATTTTTCAATCTCTTCTTTTTTAAATAAAAAAATTCTTTCTATATTTGCACCTCTATTAACGGCTTCCAAATTTATTAATCTAAAATTCATTTCTAATGGCGTTTCTGTCCATTCGCTTTCCATCATTGGAGATACTAAAAAAAGTGAGTCGCCTTTTTTTAATTTTGAATAATAATGATTAAGTATTTTATAGTATTCTCCAGTTTTTAATAATTTGCTTTTTCCATTTTTTTCAAAATCAATAATAATCCCATTTGTATTAATTATGTTTCCAGTACTATTTGCAAAGCCTGTTAATAATGAATCGATATCTTTAGATATATTTTCATAATCTATTAAAAATTTTTTCTTTTCAGACAAAATTATATTTAGTGTATTAGTTCTTAATGCGTATTCATCTAATAAGTCTGAAGTTAGTTTTAATATATTTTTTTTATTAGATGATTTTACTAATAAAACTGTTGAATTACAATATAGTTTTTTTGCCATTATTTTTAAAAGATTGTTATATTTTTTTGAATTTGTATTATTTTTTTCTAAATCTATTATTATCATTCCATCATAATATTTGTTTAATCTTGTTTCTAACTTTATTTCGTTTTCATTGTATTCATATAGAGTAATATTTTTATAAAGATCTATCATGTTTTTACTAATATTATCTGTATACATTCCATCAATTTGATAGCCCTCAGATAGAAGAAGTGGAACTAAAAATTTGCAGACTTTTTCCTCTATATTTATTATTAATATTCTTTTTTTAGTTTCTATATATTTTGAAACATTTGCACGTTTATCAGATGGTTTTAGTGTATTTTCAGGAATTAACCATTGTCTTCCATTTTTTATTGCTCCATCAATTCTACCATCTTTACATAATTTTATTATCCTTCTTTCAGAAATACTCCAAATTTCAGAAAATTGTTTAGCATTAAAAAAATTCATTTTTATTTTTCCTTTCTTTATTGTTTAAAGAATCTAATTAATCTTTTTAGCCTCAAAAATTGTAACTAAATAAATTTATCGAACGCTTTGCTTAAGTTTAGCTATACATTTATTTACATTCTGATTTGTTTTTTCTTATAAACCCTATAATAGAGCTTAATAGAATTGAGGCTTCTAATATTACACCAAAAATTGATTTTACATATATGTTGTATATTATCCAACAAATACCTATAGGAGTACCTAATATTGCATATACTTTTTTGTTTTGTTGCCAAATTGAATATGTATAAAGCATTGTAGCAATTATTGAAAACATGCTAAATAATCCTTCATATGTGAATATAGCAGAAATTATAATTGCAATGTAACATAATATTATAGTACATAAATTTGCTCTTTTTTTTATTTTATTATCTTTTATTTTAATATTAATTATTATTGTAGTTACATCTCTAACAATTGCTAATATGCACATTAAAAATCCAGAGTTTGCTTTTAAAAGAATATAAGCAATTCCTTGAAAAGTATTTGATAAAATACTTAATATAAGAATTTTTTTTCTTGATTTTACTTGATATGTGATACCTAATAATATGTACATTATTATTGTAAATATTTGAGAAATAATATAAACAAAACTTATTTTCATGATTATCTCCTTTATTCTTTTTTCAGTACTATATGTTATATTATATTCTTTTTTTACTATAATGTCAATATTTTTACAGATATTAAATAATAACATTAATTTTATTTTAATTTAATTTAAGAACAAATGTTTACAAATTAAAATTACTGTGCTATAATATAAACGAGAAATAACTGTTGGAGGTATAAAAGTTGGAAAATAAACATGAGAATATTTATATAGCAATTGATTTAAAGAGCTTTTATGCTTCTGTAGAGTGTCAAGAAAGGGGATTAAACCCTCTTACAACAAATTTAGTAGTAGCTGATAGTAGCAGAACTGAAAAGACCATCTGTTTAGCTGTAAGTCCATCTCTAAAACAATATGGAATTTCAGGAAGAGCTAGATTATATGAAGTTGTACAGAAAGTAAAAGAGATAAATGCAGAAAGGAAACTTAAATCACCTAATCATATATTTAGTTGTACTTCTTATGATGATATAGCATTAAAGAATAATTCTGATTTGGAATTGGCTTATATAATTGCATCACCTAGAATGAAGTATTACATGGAGTATAGTACAAGAATAGTTGAGATATATCTAAAATGGTTTTCTATGGAAGATATATATGTTTATTCAATAGATGAAGTTTTTATTGATATAACACATTATCTAAAGACATATAATTGCACTCCAAGAAAACTTGCTACAAAGGTTATTCAAAATATATTAAAAGAAACAGGAATTACAGCTACTTGTGGTATAGGTACTAATATGTATTTAGCAAAAGTAGCAATGGATATTGTTGCTAAACATGTAGAATCAGATAAGTTTGGAGTAAGAATAGCTGGAATTGATGAAAAATCATATAGAAAATATTTATGGAATCATAAGCCATTAACTGATTTTTGGAGAATTGGAAAAGGTATATCACAGAAACTAGAGAAAAATGGTATGTTTACTATGGGTGATGTAGCAATGCAATCAGTAAAAGATGATGAAAAATTATTTAAGTTATTTGGAATTAATGCTGAATTAATTATAGACCATGCTTGGGGATATGAGCCATGTACTATTGAAAGTGTAAAATCATATAAACCTATAACTAATAGTTTGAGTTCTGGTCAAGTTTTAAAAGAGCCTTATGATTATACAAAAACAAGATTAATAGTAAAGGAAATGGCAGAATTATTATCATTAGATTTAGTAAAGAAAAATTTAGTAACAAGTAAACTAGTATTAGAGATAGGATATGATATTTGTAATTTATCAAAAGTGGGTTTAGGCAATTTTTATGATGGCGAGATAAAGTTAGACTACTATGGAAGAAAAGTGCCAAAACACGCTCATGGTACAATTAACATAGACCATAAAACATCTTCTACTAAAATAATAACAAATAAGTTTGTTGAGTTATATGATGAAATTGTAAATAAAGATTTATATGTCAGAAGAGTAACTTTAACAGCTTGTGATGTAGTTAACGAAGATAATTATAAAAATCTTTTAGTATTTGAACAGATGAATATGTTTATAAATTATGATGAACTAGCTAAACAAAGACAAAAGGAAATAGAAGAGAAAGCCTTACAAAAAGCTGTATTAAATATAAAATCCAAGTATGGTAAAAATGCAATTCTAAAAGGAATGAACTTTGTTCAAGGTGGTACAACAAGAGAGAGAAATGAGCAGATAGGAGGTCATAAAAGCTAATGAAATTAGAATACAACCATAAATACGATAGTATAATTAATTTAGAACATTATAAATCTAAAACACATCCTCCAATGTCTTTATATTCTCGTTCTGCTCAGTTTGCGCCATTTGCAGCACTTGTTGGATATGAAGAAGCTGTTATAGAAACAGAAAAAAGGCAGAGAACAAAATAGATTTAGATGAATAATTAAAAACACTATTTAATAATATTTTGTATATTATTTACTGAAATATATTAAATATAGTATGAAAATTGATTTATTTAAAAAGAGGGATTACTATTTTAGAATCCCTCTCTATTTGTAAAAATATATAAATTATTTACTTAACATTCCACCAATAATACTTCCAGCAGCACTTAGAACGTTACTTGATGGATCAGCAGCTTTTGAAGATACTGTACTTGTTGAAGAATATAAAGAATCAGTAGGAGCAACAGGACTCATAAGAACTTTACCAGTACCTCTGTATACATTTAATAGTCCTTCATTTGTAACGGCAGAACCTAGTAAAGTTTTTGTAGTACGCTCGACAGTGAAATCTAAAGAAGTTGACCAACAAACAGCTTGTCTACCATCAATTTTTAATTCACCATTATTTAATTCTATTTCAATTAATTCTTCTTCTGGAACATTGCTTTCAAGAACAGCAATTCCAGTACCAGTCAAGTTAACGTTAAATAAACCTTCGTGTCCTAATACTGCAGAAGAAAGAGTTTTTCTTGCAGTAATACCAATATTTACATTTGCGTCATTAGCTAGATACATGCCATCCTCAATAGTTAGACCACTTTGTCCCCAGCTAGCAACATCAATAAGAATAATATATTTGTATGTTGGTTCTAATACAACAATACCATTACCAGTATATTTAGGTTTTACAGCGGATTCTTTTGTAACTGCACCTTTTGCTATTTTCCCTAAAAAGTCTCCGACTCCTTTTACATCTGTTTCAACTTTAATATTTCCTGTCATCCATTGTAAAGCACCAGCTTGCATAGTAATTGAACTATTATCTTTTAATTGAGCTATAACTTGTCTTCTTCTAACTCCCATTTTTGCCATAAAATATTCAGTTGTAGAGTTAAATGGGTTTACACTTAAATCTTTTAAATGTTCTAAAACACTAAAACATCCTTTTTGATTTACAATTTTTCTACCTTCATTAGTAAGATTTTTAATACTCATAATTAATTCCTTTCCACAAGAAAATACTTTTATATAAAAAGTATTTTCTTACTTTAATAATATATAAAAATTATATAAATATTAAGTTATATTGTCAACCATATAACTCATATAACTTTAATAAAATTTTTATAATTATACTATTTTGCAACAATTAAAAGTTTATTTAATAAATTAGGTTACAATATAATAATTTTTTCAAAAATGCTCGTTCAAGCTGAACTGCGTAAGAAATTCACATAAATTTTATGGCACCCTTCCAAGGACAAGCCTTGAACTCTTTCCATAAAATTTATTAGAATTTCTAACTTGCTCACTATTAATGCGCTTTTTTCAAAAATAATTATATCGTAACCTAA
>JAFXMI010000008.1 GCA_017530505.1 Clostridia bacterium
GTATTTAAACTACCGCTTGGTTTTTTCTTAAAGGATATTTTATTGTTTATTTTTCAATGTACTTTACCTACAGTTTTGTTTGTAGGCAATTTTTATTGTAGCATATTTTCGATTTAAATGTCAACACAATTTTTAAAAAAATTTTAAAAAAATTAAAATTTTATTTACAGTAAAAATTCACAGCCTCTTATACTTATTTCTTAGTTTACTATATAATATTTTTTGAAAAAAAGTGGGTTTAAAGTGAGCAAGTTAGAGATTACTAAATTCCTCATTATTTTGAAGTTCTGTTGGAAGAAAACTAATAACTGTTTCTTTTTCTTTTCCCGCATTTAAAAGAGCTATTTTAACAATTTCTTTATTTTGTCTTAATCTTAATGAAGCATATTTTAAAATAATTGGCTTATTTTCAATTGCTGCCTTTACAATATCCTCATCATCTCTTAGTTCTTCACTAGCAAAATATAAAGCTTGTCCATCTTTTTTTACTGCTGTATACATTACATCTTTATCTGCTTTTAATCTTTCGCTAGCATAACAACATACCCAAGCAGCTTGGTTAACCGCTGATAATAAAACATCCTTATCATCTTTTAATTTATCACTTGCAAATTCTAAAGCTCCACCATCAACTTTTACTGCTGTAAGGATAATTTCTTTGTCATTCCTAATTTCAGGAGAAGCCCATTCAATAAGAAGTGGCATTGTCTTTACACGTTCTTTAAAAAAATCTTTATCATCCGCTTTTTCTTTAGCTTCTATTACTTCTATAGTATCTGACAAATTTTTCCACCTCCAACTACAATATCTTCATCATAAAAAACTGCTGATTGACCGGGAGTAGCCCCTCGTACTGGCTCGTCAAAAACAACCTTTATTGTTTTGTCATCTAACTTATAAATCGTACTAGATGTTTCTTTACTACTGTATCGAATTTTAGTTTTTACCTTAATTGGCTCTACAATATCATCTATTGCAATAAGATTAATATCATTTACAATTATTTCAGATTTAAAAAGTTCTTCCTGCTTTCCAACAATTAACTCATTTTTCTCTTTATTAAAACCAATCACAAAAAGTGGTTCTGTATATGAAATTCCAAGACCCTTTCTTTGTCCTATTGTATATCTATATAAGCCTTCATGTATTCCCAAAATTTTTCCAAAACTATCTACAATATTTCCTGGATTTTTTGAAATATCAGAATTTTCTTCAAGAAATATTTTGTAATCACCATTTGGAATAAAACATATATCTTCACTATCTGGCTTATTTGCAACAATTAGATTATTATCTTTTGCAATCTTTCTAATTTGGTCTTTGCTTTCATAAGATTCTAATGGAAATAAAATATGTTCAAGGAGTTCTTTTTTTATACAATATAAAACATAACTTTGGTCTTTGTTTTTTGAAGAAGATTTCTTTAAAACCGTTCTTCCATATTTTTTGCTATACTCTGTTTTGGCATAATGACCTGTTGCAATATATTCTGAATCAAGACCTTTAGATAATTCTGCCATCAAACCAAATTTTAAAAATTTGTTGCACTCTATACAAGGATTTGGTGTTCTATTATTTTTATAATTTTCTATAAAGTCATCTATTACATATTTTCTAAATGGCTCAATTGATGTTTTTATAGTATAATGTTTAATTCCTAAATAGTCGCAAACTTTTTTAGCATCATTTTCGGATTCTATATTACAACATGAGCCTTTGTTTAACAAATTATCCCATAATTTTAAAGTAATTCCTATGACTTCATAGCCTTGGTTTTTAAGTAAAAGTGCAGATACGCTACTATCTACACCTCCACTCATTCCAAGAAGAACTTTTTTCTTTTCCACTTTAATTCTCCTGAATTTTTTTTATATATTTTTAAAATTTATTAGTCTTCACTTTGGGGTTGATTAGAAACCTCTTTGATTCCAAGTTTTTGTGTTTTTTGATCTAGATATACCTGAATTAAATGTCCTGGTGTTATTTCACTAGCTAATATTTTTCTACTTAATAAAGTTTCTATCTCACTTTGAATTGTTCTTTTTAATGGCCTCGCCCCAAAATTTATGTCATATCCAATATCTATTATATAATCAATAGCATCTGTTGTAACTCTTAAATCAAATCCCTGTTCACTAAGTCTATTACTTAAATCTGATAACATTAATTCAACAATTCCATATACATTGTCCTTTTCTAAGGCTTTAAAATAAATTATTTCATCTAATCTATTTAAAAATTCTGGCCTAAAATGTGTTTTTAACGCTTGATCAACTTCTTCTTTTGCCTTTGCTGAAATATCTCCGGTTTCTGCAATACTTTCTAAAATAGATATTGCACCTAAATTTGAAGTAAGTATTATAATACTATTTTTAAAATCTACAGTTCTTCCTTGACTATCTGTTACTCTTCCATCATCTAATATTTGTAAAAATATATTAAATACATCTGGGTGAGCTTTTTCCACCTCATCAAATAAAATTACTGAATATGGTTTATGGCGAACTGCTTCTGTAAGTTGGCCACCTTCTTCATAACCTACATATCCTGGAGGTGCACCAATTAGTCTTGTTACACTGAATTTTTCCATATATTCAGACATATCAAATCTAATAATATTTTTTTCATCGTCAAATAAGGTTCTTGCTAAGGTTTTTGCAAGTTCTGTTTTACCAACACCAGTTGGTCCTAAGAATAAAAACGATCCTATTGGCCTATTTGGGTTTGCAATTCCAGCTCTAGAGCGAAGAATTGATTCTGTAACTTTTTTTACAGCTTCTTCTTGTCCTATAACACTTTGGTGAAGTGTATCTTCTAAATGTAAAAGTTTTACTCTTTCAGCTTCAACAAGTTTTGTTACTGGTATTCCAGTCCACTTTGCAACAACCTCTGCAACTTCTTCAGCAGTAACTTTATTTCTTAAAAGAGATGCTTTTCCACCTGAAACTTTTTCTGCTTCTTTTTCTTCTTGAGCTAAAACTTGTTTTAATTGTGGAAGAGTATTGTATTTAAGTTCTGCAGCTTTATTTAAATCATAAACACGTTCTGCTTGTGAAATTTGTGCATTTACTTCATCAATTTTACTTTTAAGTTTTTGAACTTTTATAATTGCCTTTTTTTCATCTTCCCATCTAGTTTTCATTTCTTTAATTTTTTGTCTTAAAGAATTTAATTGCGTTTGAACTTTTTCTAATCTTTCTCTATTTTTTTCGTCTTCTTCACGAGATAAGGCTGCTTCTTCAATTTCTAACTGCATAATTTTTCTAGAAATTTCGTCCAATTCTGTAGGCATAGATTCCATTTCTGTCCTAATCATTGCACATGCTTCATCTATTAAATCTATAGCTTTATCTGGCAAAAATCTATCTGTAATATATCTATCTGCAAGCGTAGCTGCTTGAATTATAGCTTGATCTTGAATTTTTACTCCATGGAATATTTCAAATTTTTCTTGGATTCCTCGAAGTATTGTAATTGCATCTTGAACACTTGGTTCTTCAACTAATACTGATTGAAAGCGTCTTGCTAAAGCAGGATCTTTTTCAATATACTCTCTATATTCATCAAGTGTTGTTGCACCAACGCAGTGTAACTCTCCACGAGCTAATTTTGGCTTTAGAAGGTTAGCTGCGTCCATTGCACCTTCACCCTTTCCAGCCCCTACTAATTGATGTATTTCATCTATAAATAAAATAATAGTACCGACCAGAATTATCAATTTCTTCTATTACAGCTTTTAATCTTTCTTCGAATTCCCCCTTATATTTTGCACCTGCTATTAAAAGTCCTAAATCTAAAGAATAAATTGTTTTTCCTTTTAAACTAGTTGGAACATCTCCCCTAATAATTCTTTGAGCTAGTCCCTCAACAATAGCTGTTTTACCAACACCAGGTTCTCCAATTAAACAAGGATTGTTTTTTGTTTTACGTGTTAAAATTCTAATTACATTTCTAATTTCAGAATCTCTACCTATAACCGGATCAAGCTTATTTTGGCGAGCCATTTCAGTAACATCTTTTCCATATTTATTTAAAACATCATAATTTGATTCTGGATTATCTGAAGTTATAGAAACATTACCACGAACTTTTTTTAAAGCTACTAAAAAGGAAGTTTTATTAATCCCAAATAGTTTAAATACCTTTAGCATTTGATGAGTTCCTTTTTCTATTATTGCAAGCATAATATGTTCAACAGATACAAATTCATCTTTCATAAAAATAGCTTGTTTTTCACTATTATTTAAAATAATGTCCGTATTTTGTGAAAAACGCATTGCAACAGGCTTGTCCACTTTAGGTAGTTTATCTATTTCTTCTTGGATAAGAATTTTTAAATTATCTATATTAATTTCCATATTTGAGCTTAAAATTTGATAAATTAAGTTTTGATGATTGTCTATCATACTTAAAAATAAATGGAAATCGGCGATTTCTTCATTTCCATTTTGCATTGCTATTGCGTTTGCATTGGCAATTAAATCTTTAGATTTTTCAGTAAACTTTTCAATATTCATATTAAAAGTTCCTCCTTGGTTATCCTTAAAAAAAAACTATACACCTATATGTGTAATCAAAACAAAACTCAATGATGCTATATACTGAAGAATAGATAAAAAAACTATACTATTATAAACTCTTTGCTTAATTTTTTTATCTCCCTTTTTAGTAAATTCTTGCCAAATAAGTAGTGTACATATTAAACAAGCTATTTCCATTATAATAAAAGTTCTATTTCTTGAAATAAATAGCGTTGGTGAGAAAGCCAATGTTAATCTAGTAACTAACCCACAACCAAATATATAAAATGCAATATTATTTTTTATCTTATTAAAAATCAAACATAAACTTAAAAATATAGATATAATTACAAGTAATGATATAATTAAATTAATATAACTTCCAATATATGAATAATTTTTTGAAACAATTAAAACTTGCTCTTTTAAAAAATCCTCTCTAATTATTCTGAAAGAATAGAAATTATTAGTTATTGGACTTAAATAGCTGAAAATCATTGTTGTAACAAAAGGAATAAATCCAATTGCTCTAATTAATTTATCAGTATAAATTGTATATATCATAATTGCAATCATAAAAGTAAAAACTGCAAAAGTAATAGAGTAATTTGCAACTAATTCACCTATAGTAGAAGTAAAACCAGTTATTAGTTTTTCTATAATAGATAAACTCATGTAGTCTGGAAAATAGTTAACTGTCTCTTCCATTTTCCTAACTACATTTCCAGGAGTTGTAAATATGAAAATTAAACTAGCAATTGAAATAAAAACCTCAATAAAAATTAATTTATTAACTTTTATTCCATCTCTTAAACTTAATATTATTGCAAATAAGAAAAATGTTACAACTAATACTCCACAACAAAGCTCTTGATTACAACTATAAATTAAACTTAAAATATACAAAAATCCTGGTATAATTTTTATCTTTTCTTTATCCCACATTTTTCTAATAGAAATTAGAGAAAACAAACCTAATGATAGTGGCCAAATATAGTTTACTGTTGTTGCTCCCCAACCGGCTCCAGACATTCTTTCATATGGATAAAGTAATAAAAGCCAAAGAATCATAAGATTCATTTGTTTCTTATTATCTTTAACAAATAACTTTGAAATAGAATATCCCATTAACGTAAATAATAATATATTTACTATAATCCATAAAATACCAGATACTTTAAAAATAATTCCTAATGTGGCTTCTATTAATACCCTAGATGTCCATGTTAAATATCTATAAGAAACAAAACTTAAAATAGAATTTTCTGTAAATGACTTTATAAAAAAAGCATCATCATACCTAATAGGTTTAATTGTAATATTTAATAATATTTCTAAAAATAATAAAACAAAAATTCCTTGATATTCACCAAATAAAATTTCCTTGATTTTTTCATATATTTTTTTCATAAAATTCAAATTCCTTTTAACAAAAAAATTAAAATACTGTAACAATATTAATATCTTTTAGTTATTGAAAAAAATTCCAGTATCTACTAAAATATTTTCTCCATCATTTTTATATTCTATAAAAATTTTATATAAACCTTTTTTTAAATTAACTGCTATTGATTTTGCAAACATTCCAGCACGTTTACAATCATACTTATCATTTATTAGATTGAATTCTTCAATATAATTCATTTGTGTATGTAAAGATTTGTATTCTTGAGTATCTTGATTTTGTATTATAAATTTATTATTAAAATAATTAATATTTTTATTTTTTTTATAA
>JAFXMI010000002.1 GCA_017530505.1 Clostridia bacterium
ACTTAGAATTTGAAAGAGTTTCTGGTGATAATAACGAGGAGGAAATACCTGTACCCATGCCGAACACAGAAGTCAAGCTCCTTGGTGCCGAAGATACTTGCGAGTTACCTTGCTGGGAAAATAGGAAGTTGCCAGATTTTTTTTTATTTTTTTACAAAGATATTAAAGATATTAATGAAAAGAGAAAAAAATAATTTAAAAAATTAATTATTTAAGAAAAAATTTAGAAATCTATTTGAAGTTATAGGAATAACTTTAGGTATAATAATTAAATATATTGTATATAAAATTGGAACAAAATTCTCAGATAAAACAATTGAATTTAACTTTAAATGTCAAAAAATTGATAGAAATCTATCAATTTTTTGTTTTGAATTGTAACTTGAATTTTTTTATTACTTTTTTATATTTACATAATTAGTTTTATATTGACATTTATATATTTGACTTTTATGTAAATTTATGATATAAATTAAAAGTACATAATATTATTTTAATT
Source organism: Clostridia bacterium (assembly GCA_017530505.1). Lineage (GTDB taxonomy): Bacteria > Bacillota > Clostridia > TANB77 > CAG-508 > Scatovivens. The sequence goes on from JAFXMI010000002.1 coordinate 500, forward strand.
TTAATGGAGGGAAAATAAACATGAATAAACAAATAAATTCATATAATGATGCATTTGACCAACTAAGAAATATTTTATTAAGAAATACATTTAATTATGAGGAAAAAATGGTTAAAGAAATTATTGGAAAATGCAATCCAGATAATAGGGTTCAAGGCCCATTTGAATTTAAAGGATGGGGAAGACAAGACTCACATTATTTATTAGAAGATGGAGTAAATGTTTATCAATCTATAACAACAAATAACCGGTTCTGAAATTTATGTAATTACAAGAGAAAATATACCTTTAAGTGAAGATAAAGGCGGAGATGATAATAAAGGATTATTTGATCGTAATTTGCCAAAATTAACTGGTCCATATATCCAATTTAAACCTAGAACTCCTCTTTCAAGAAATAGTTCTATTATTTATGGATTAGGAGGACAAACACCATTTACAAACTGGAGACCAGAAAATTTAAATTCAATGGCTATTACACATTTTGGAAGAGCATATCATCCTACATATCAATCATTTGCACCTACATTAATGGAAGCTATAGAAACTTCTAGTGATACTCCAAAAGGAATTGTTGAAGGTTTTCAAGACTTAACAGCATCATTTAGTAGGCCAGTAGTTGCTCCAGAAATTAGTGCATTAGGTGATTTATTAAGTGCTTTGAATGGAGTAAATGAAGCTGAAATAGATGAGGAAACAAAAAAATTATTAATTGATTTAGCTAACAAGGGGATATTTGAACCTGAACTTAGAAATTCGTTAATAGCTAGAACCAGAAAATTACCTGTAATAACTGCAAGTAGTGCTTTACAAAATGCATTAAGAACAGCTGAAGAACCTGCTAGGTTACCTGATTTAGGTGAAGAACCCCACTTCAGGGACAAATAAATCCAGGAAGTGTTTCTCCTAGCTATTTAGCAAAATAATAAACTTTTTCAGGTTAATCATTATTAAAATTACTAGTGTATAGAAAAAGTTATATAAATCTGTAATTTCTTCCAATTGATAACCAAATTTTTTTATAAGTAATTTTTTTATTTTTTATGTTTTTTATAAAATCAATTGTTTTTTTATTTTTTTTGTAAATATTATATTAGGCTTAAGTGAAAACACTCTTAAGCCTTTAATATTAATCAAATTATATTTTTATTACAATTGTTGTTACAATTTATGTCTTATACAAATCTATTATAAGCTGAAAAAAGAAATTATAACAAATAGTTATATATGTTTCAGTTAAACAAAAAATTGTAGTGTTACAATTGATGTTAAACAAAAAATATACTTGAAAAGTTTAATTTGGTAATATATAATAATTTACAAAGAAAACTAATTATTTAAGAGGGAAAAAATGGAAAATCCACTTGAAGTTATAGGAATAACTAGAGGTACAAAAATTAAAGATATAGTCGATGAAATTGAAACAAAAGTCTCAAATTTTAATAATGATTTAAAAAATATGGATGAATTATTTAATGGAATGAAAGGAATTAAATCAACAAAATTTCCTGAAAATTCAATTGATTCTATTGTTGATGATTTGTCTGAAAGATTTTTTCTAGGTTTGTTATCTGATGTAAAAGGAAAAAATGATTTTACTCATCAAGAAGCTTTTTTATCGCAATATTTAAGGTTATATAGAAAAAAAAGAGAGTATGAGGCCATAATTGATTATTTTAAAGAAAATTCTAATTTAAAGTCTGCTAAAGAAAGTTTGTTAGATTTATATATTAGGTTAAAATACGAAGAAGAAGTAACTAAATTAGCAAGAACTATAGCTGAAAAAAATTATTTGAACTTAGATTCTGAAGAATTTAAAACTCAACTTTTAAATGATCCACAATATATAAGATTAAGAAATGCGTATACAAAAGTTAAAAGTTCAAGAGACAGGGAAGAGAATATTCCAGAATTATTTGTAAAATCTAGACTAGCAGACCCAACCCTTTTAGTATCTTTTCCTACTGAGTTTTCTAATAGAATACTTGATAGAGAAAGAACTTTCAAAGAACAATTTTTTGATGGAATAGCTAAAAAATTTAGAAAAAAAGATAAAAAAATAGATTCATTTTCTGATAATAATAATGAAAAGAGATTAAAAAAGCCACGTTTAAAACGTAGAATTTTTTTAAAAGGAGCTAAAAAAGATTTTAGAAATAGGAGAGAAATTAAAGAAAGTATAGAAGAAAAATTTCCTATAAACCAATATCATGAACATAGTTGGGGAATAATTTTAGATAATCCAACTTGCGTAATTAAGAATGAATCTGTAAAAACTCCAGATTTCAATGGAAGAGTTTCAGTTACTCATTTAGGGTATTTTGCTGCTGAATCACTATTTCGTAAAAAAAGATATTTAAATCAAAATGGACAAACTAATAATACTTTAGAGTCTTTTTCAAAGGGAGATAAAATTTTTTATCTTGTAGATGATGGAAATAATTCTAGTAAGTCAAATTATCATAGTTGTAGCTATTATAAAAATATACCTACTAAAAAAATGTATAACAGTATTTATTATGTAGAAAAAACTGATGAATCAGGGAAAAAAAGAGAATATATTGTTTTTTCTCCTATAGGAAATGATATAACTGAATTAGATAAAATTTCTAAAAACTTTTTATTAGAAATATATTTTTCAAATTATGTATTAGATATAGCTGAACAAAATGGTGGATTTATTGGGGAAATAATACAAACTGAGGATGGATATTCTATTTCTACTGTTGATAGTACTGATGAAATTGCATCTTCTATACTTTTTAATTCTAATTCAGAAGGAGAAGTACTTGACAGAACATTAAATAAGAAAAAATGGGAAGAAAAAAGTGGAGAGGAAGTAAAAAGTATATTAAGAGATCGCGTAAAATATTTACAAAGAGAGAGATAGGCTATAATTTACGATTTATATATTTTAGTTTTTAATAAATGTGTATAAACCATAAATTGTAATACCTAAAAAAATCCTTGAAAAAAATATTGAAAAAAGATAGAATAATCTTGACTTAAGTGGGCTTTTATGATAAAGTATATAAGCATGTATTATAATGCATGCAAATCACATCGTTAAATATTTATTAAAAGTAAGTAAAATGGAGGTGTAGTAGATGGCAACAAAAGGACCAAGAGAAAATATTACTTTAGAATGTACAGAATGTAAAAGAAGAAATTACATGACATCAAAAAATAAAAGAAATAATACAGAAAGACTTGAGGTTGTTAAATATTGTAAATTCTGCAAAAAGCGTACAACTCATAAAGAAACTAAATAGTATAAATCCTTTAGGAGGCAATTTAAATGGCAAAAGAAGTTAAAAATAAAAAAGAAAACGGTAAAGACAATAAAAACTTTGCAAAAGAATTTAAAGCAGAATTAAAAAAAGTAAGTTGGCCTACTTTAAAGCAATTGGTTAATAATACAGTTGCAGTTGTGGTTATAGTTTTAATTACAGCTACTATTGTTTTTTTATTAGACATTGTATTTGAAACTATTAATAAATATGGTGTTGAAAAGCTAAAATCTATAGTTACTTCTAATTCAGAAAATATTATTGAAAATGAAAATCAAGTAGAAAATACTATTAAAGAAGAAAACAATATTAATGAAAATGAAGAAACTAATACAGTAACTGAAGAAGAAACTAATACTGTAAATGAATTTGAAAATACTGTAGAATAAAATAATATCCTTTTAAATTAAAAGTAATATATAAAGGGGGCGTATTTAAATGTCTCAATATGCTGATAAAAATGTGCCAAGATGGTATGTCGTTCATACATATTCTGGATATGAAAACAAAGTTAAAACAGATTTGGAAAAAACAATAAAAAATAGAGAATTAGAAGATTATTTCTTTAATATTGTTGTTCCAATGGAAGAACAGGTCGAAATTAAAGATGGAAATAGAAAAACTAATTTAAAAAAAGTTTTTCCTGGGTATGTATTAATTAAAATGATTGTAACAGAAGAGTCTTGGTATATTGTTAGAAATACTAGAGGAGTTACAGGATTTGTAGGTTCTGGAACAGATCCTATTCCACTTACTGATGAAGAAATAAGAAATATGGGATTTGAACAAGTTCCTGTAAATGTAGATTATGAAGTAAATGATAATGTACAGGTAATTAATGGACCATTGGAAGGTTTTGTTGGAACTGTACAAGAAATTAATAAAGAAAAACAAAAAGTTAAGGTTTTAGTTTCTATGTTTGGACGTGAAACTCCAGTAGAACTAGAATTTTCACAAGTTAAAAAAAATAATTAAGAAGGAGGTGTAATTTAGATGGCAGAAAAAGAAGTCGTTAATGTTATTAAATTACAAATAGAAGCAGGAAAAGCAACTCCAGCTCCACCAGTTGGACCAGCTTTAGGTTCATCAGGCGTTAATATTATGCAATTTGTTAAGGAATTCAACGATAAAACAGCTAATCAACCAGGTATGATAATACCAGTAGTTATTTCTGTTTATAAAGATAAATCTTTTACATTTGTTACAAAAGTACCACCAGTTGCTGTTTTAATTAAGAAAAAAATTAATTTACAAAAAGGATCTGGTAAACCTAATAAAGATAAAGTTGCAAAAATAACTAAAGCTCAAGTTTTAGAAATAGCAAAGCAAAAAATGGAAGATTTAAATGCTGCTACAGTTGAAGCTGCGACAAGTATGGTTGAAGGTACAGCTAGATCAATGGGCGTAGTTGTAGTTGACTAATAAAAAATAAATAATGGGAGAACAAATTGTTCGTTAGAACCACAGGTAAAAATATTTAAAATTTTTTTACCTAGGAAGGAATTTAAAATGAAAAGAGGAAAAAGATATTTAGAAGCTACAAAATTAGTAGATTCTACAAAACTTTATGAATCAAAAGAAGCTTTTGATATAATTGAAAAAATGCCAAAACCAAAATTTGATGAAACAGTTGAATTACATGTAAGATTAGGTGTTGATTCTAAACATGCTGATCAACAAGTTAGAGGTACAGTTGTTTTACCACATGGAACTGGAAAATCTTTAAGAGTCTTGGTTTTTGCTAAAGGTGATAAGGCTAAAGAGGCTGAGGCAGCTGGTGCAGATTTTGTTGGAGCCGAAGAATTAATTCCAAAAATTGAAAAAGAAAATTGGTTTGATTATGATGTTATTGTTGCTACACCAGATATGATGGGGGTAATTGGAAGACTTGGTAAAGTTTTAGGACCAAAGGGATTAATGCCAAACCCTAAATCAGGTACTGTTACAATGGATGTTACAAAAGCTGTATCAGAAATTAAATCAGGAAAAGTTGAATATAGATTAGATAAAACTAATATTATACATTTAGGAATTGGAAAGGTTTCTTTTGGAGCCCAAAAATTACAAGAAAACTATCAAGTAATTATTGATGCTATAATAAAAGCAAAACCGGCAGCATCTAAAGGACAATATATAAAAAGTGTTGCATTAACAACAACAATGGGACCAAGCTTATATATTAACCAAAAATAGTTTTAAATTTATATGAATTTAACCAAAGACAGTAGGTATAAAAATAAATCCTACCGAGGTATGAAATATATAGCTAAATAATTAGCTTCTTTTGAATTACCTCGTGATTTTAGGTGAGTTCAAAAGATTTTTTATTTCATTTATTTATTATATTTTATATTAAATAGAATGAATAAATATATTTATTATAATGTTATTTTTAAGGAGGTGATAATATTGGCTAGCGAAAAAATATTAAAGCAGAAGGAAGAAGAAGTTAAGAAATTAGCTGAAAAAATGAAAAAATCTAGTTTAGTGCTTTTAACAGATTATAGAGGAATAAATGTAGCTGATGATACTGAACTTAGAAAATCAGTTAGAAAAGTTAATGGAGAATATATTGTTATTAAAAACAATATTACAAAAAGAGCATTAAAAGAATGTGGAATTGAAGATATTGAACTAGTTGGACCTACAGCAGTTGTTATTGCTGATGAGGAATATTTACCAGTTCTAAAAGCTATTTATTCTTATACAAAATCATCTGATTTTTATAAAATTAAATCTGGAGTGTTAGAAGGAAAAGTTACAACAGCAGAAGAATTAATTGTTCTTGCTAAATTACCATCAAGAGAAGAACTTATTGCAAAATTGGCAGGATGTTTACTTGCAAATGTATCAAAACTTGCAGCTACACTAGATGCAGTTAAAGTAAAAAAAGAATCAGAACAAGCATAAAAAAAGTGAATATTAATTTACTAAAAAAAATATAAATAAAAATAGGAGGAATAAAAAAATGAGTGAAAAGACAGATAAAATTTTAGAAGAAATTGATAGTTTAACAGTTATTGAATTATCAGAATTAGTTAAAGGAATTGAAGAAAAATATGGAGTAACAGCTGCAGCTGTTGCAGCACCTGCAGCTGGAGCTGCTGGGGCAGTAGCAGAAGAAGAAAAATCTTCATTTAATGTTGTTTTAAAAGAAGCTGGTGCTAATAAAATAGCTGTAATAAAGGTAGTAAGAGATATTACAGGATTAGGATTAAAAGAAGCTAAAGATTTAGTTGATGGAGCTCCAAAAACTGTTAAAGAAGGTGCTTCTAAAGAAGAAGCTGAAGAAATGAAAGCTAAATTTACAGAAGCTGGAGCAGTTGTTGAATTACAATAATTTTTAAATAGAAAATATTTTATTTTTTTCTATTATTAAAAACATAAAATATTATAATTTATTGTTATGAATTATAATATTTAAATATAGTTTTATAAAAAAGCAATATCTAAAAATAGTATTGCTTTTTTTAGGTTTATAAGTTATTATTATAATATACAAAAATAAAAATTTTAATGAATTTTTAATTTAAATATTTTTGGAAGGAATTAAATTGAATATGAAATCAAAAAAAGGTGTAACTATGATGAGTTTAATTCTATATGTAGCTAGTTTTTTGATAGTTACAACAGTAGTTGCTACAATTACTACATTTTTTTATAATAATGTTGTGATTTTAGATACGAAAACTTCAAGTAATAGCCAGTATAATAGAATAAACTTATATTTTTTAAATCAATGTAAAAAAAATAATGTCTCTCTTTTTGCATGGAAGAATATTGATATTGAGGCAAATATAGATACTCCTTCTAATATATCAGCTCTAAAAAATAATCCAGAAGGAGCTTTTATTACTTTTAAGGAAGAAAATAATATTAAAAATTCATTTATATATGTTGAAGATGAAAAAAATTTATATTTTAATTCCGTAAAGATTGGACAGGACATTGAAGAATTTAAATTTAAAATAGATTATTCTTTTGGGAAACCTGTCCTTAAGGTATTTATTAATATAGATGGTACATCTTTTACTACAGAGTATGTTGTAGCTTTATAGAAAGGAAAAAAATCAATGAAGAATTTTATAAAAAATATATTTTTAGATTTATCATTGTTATTTGAAATTTTAAAAAGTTTTCTAATAACGTGTTTAGTTGTTATAGCTATTATTACAGCTTTATCATCTATAATTCATAATGTACTTAAAATTATAGAAATATATGAAGAGGATAAATTTGGATATAAAAATTTAGTTTGGGTTGATGAAAATAGACTTAATGTATTTGTTAGCGGTGAGGGAGAAAAAACAGTAGTTGTTTTAAGTGAATTTGGTACAGTATCTCCAATTATACAGTATAAACTTTATGTTGATAAACTTATATCAAATGGATATAGAGTTGTAGTAATTGAATATTTTGGATATGGATATAGTTTATCTACTAAAGAAGAAAGGGATGTTGAGCACTTTGTTAGTGAAATAAATTCTGCTCTTTGGGCGTCTGGAATATTTGGTCCTTATATAATTTTAGCTAATGGTACATCTGGAATTTATGCAATGGATTATGCTAATAAATTTCCAGACTCAGTTGAGAAGCTGGTTTTAATAGATAGTGTTTATCCTGCTACTATAAATGAAAGTTTTATACAAAAACAAATTGATAATCAAAAATTCAACATAAAAATAACTTCTTTTGCAGAACTTACTGGTTATGCAAGAATTTTAAGTTATATTAAGCCAGATACATTTGGAATAGATAAAATGAAAGAAAGAGGATTTTCTAGTAATGATATAGCATTATATAGAAAAATGATTGCAAATAGATTTTATACAAAAACCATGAGAAATGAGTATGAACTATTAGAAGTAAACATGAAAAATAATATAGATTATAAATTCCCAGAAAATTTAAATGTTATACAAGTTTTATCTAATGAGTATGTAAATGAATTTGTAGAATACAAAAAAGATAGTTTAATAAAAAAAGATATTCAAGGTTATGCTAAAGATTTAATCACCAATTCTGAAATACAAAAAATTGTTGTTATTAATGGTGAAAAAAATAATTTAAATTTAACTAACCCAGATGCGGTAATTTTAGAAGCTGGATTTTAAGTGTCTTTAAAATCATTTTAATCTAATATTATTTAATTTTACAAAAATGAAAGATAAAATTTTGGTTTCATTTTATTTAGATTTACCAACAGGTGCTGTTATTGTATCTATTTATTGTTTGCTTTTAGGAATATCGACAATTACTTCAAAAATTGCAAAAATTTAATAATTTCTTTTAATAATAGGAGAAAAGATTGTGGAAGAAAAACTAAAGAAATTTGAACTTAATAATATGGTTTTAGAAGACTTTGATTCTCTTATGTCTAAACATTTAGATCAGATTGAAGAACTTACTATTAGTGAAATTGAAGCAAAATCTAAGCTTTTAAATATAATAGGACTTTGTATAAATATAAAAACACTTATTATTGATGGTGATGAGCGTACAAATGTAAATAATATAATTTCAAATATTTGTAAGCCAGAATTATTACAAAATCTTATATTAAATGGAGTAAAAATTCCTTCTAAATATTCATTTAAAAAATTAGTATCTTTAAGAATGGTTTCATTAAATAACATTAGATCTTGTAGTGCAAAAGTTGCTTTAGATCAAATTGTTAACCCTGAAAAAATTGAAGCTCTTAATTTTGAATTAGTTGATTTTGCAAAATCGTCTATTGAATGTATAAAACGTTTTGAAAATTTGAAGTATTTAAATTTAATTAAAGTACAAAATTGTAATTTAGATAATTTAAATTTTTTATCTGAAATGAAATATTTGGAAAGAATAAATATAGAAAAAAATGTTATAAAATATAGTGAAATATATAATATTATTAAGTGTAAGTTTAATAAACAAATTCAAGTAGATTTACCAACAGCTAAAACTGATGTAATTACAAATAATTTAGAAATTAATGAGAAAGGAAAAGTGTCTATAACAATTAATAGTAATCAATTGGAAGAATTAACTAAAAACTTAAATCTATTTAAAGTTACAGATATTATAATTATTATTTCAAACAATAATAATTTACGAGAATATATTAATATTTTAAAAAGAGTAAAAGGAAATATTAGTATCGCAATTAAAGATTGCTCTTGTTTATCTGTTAAAGATGCAAAATTACTTAAAGAACATTTAAAAATAAAGTTTATTAATATTATAGATTTTGATGAAATGCTTAAATATGAAAAAAATGAGTACTGTTATAAAATAGAAGATTATATTAGATTAAGAACAGAATTAGATAAATTGTTAGAACCTGTTCTTAATGAACCTGACGAATTATTAAAAGTTTTGAACATATATAAAATATTAGGTGAAAGTATAGTTTATGATGAATTACTAGAAGAGGAATTAATAGGGTATTCTAAAGAAAACTTGCTTAATAATAGTAATTTAGAAAAGGGATTGTTGGAGAAGAAAAGCATAGATGTTGGATTTGCTGAAATCTTAAAAAATGCTCTTTCTTGTGTAGGAATAGAATCTAAAATTGTTAGGGGAAGTTTTGTTGGAGTAAATAGAGAATATGTATGGAATCAAGTAAAAATTCTCGATAAATGGTATAACGTAGATTTAGCTTCAGATAGTAAAAGAATAAATAATTCAAAAAATAAAAAAATAATACCTTTATACTGTCTTATTGGTGATAAAAAGTTTAGAAAAACACATATTCCTATTGGAACAAAAATAGAATACTGTCCTGAATCGATAGATAAAAGATTAATTTCAGTTTTTTTTAAAAAAAGAGTTTTATTGAAACAATATGTAGAAAATATTTTACATAGAATAACTAATATCTTTAAGTATAATAAAGAAAGGTTTTTAACTGAAGGAAAAGGAAAACATGAAAAGTAAAAGTCTTGAAAGATATTTATTAGATAAATATAATTTAAAAGATATTAAAGATTTAAATTTAAAAGAAGTTGATGAACTAATATTAAATAAAATAAATGGAAAAGAAAAAACAGATTATAATTTTAGTGATTTTGAAGAATTTACAAACTTGAAATACTTATATTTACAAAATTTTACAATAAGAAACTATGAAACAAATGAAATTGGAAGATGTAAGAAAATAGTTGCAATTCAATTTTCAAATTGTAAATTTAAATCAAAAGCTAGATTAATAGGAGATATTAAAGTAACATCTTTTAATAACTGTAATGGTGTAAAGATAAAATATTTAAGTTTATTAAAAAATATAGAGGTACTTAAAATTTCTAATTGTAGAAAAATTAATTTAAAAAGTATAAATAATCATTTTAGAAATTTAGAAAGAATTTATTTTGAAAATACTAAAATATACAATTTTAACCTTCTTGCAAAATTAAAAAAATTACTGTTTATTGAGGTAATAAATTGTAAATGGAATAAAAATTCAGTGAGATTTTTTTCTGAAAATGTAAAAATAGAAGAATAGTAAAGGGATTAAAAAAAATGAAGGATGAATTTAGAAAATTATTATTAGATATAAATAGAACTGGAATTAATGAATTACTAGAATTTATAGATACAAAAACAGATTTTTATAAAGCTCCAGCAAGTACTAGATTTCATGGAAATTATGAAGGTGGACTTTTAGAACATAGTATGAAGGTTTATGAAATACTAACTCAAAAAGTTAAAACTTCAATTCTTCCAATAGATACAAGTGAAGATAGTATAAAGATTATTGCTCTACTTCATGATATTTGTAAAGTGAATTATTATAAAGTTGATTATAGAAATGCAAAAAATGAACTTGGAATTTGGGAAAAAATTCCATATTATACAATTGATGATACAATTCCATATGGACATGGAGAAAAATCTGTTATGATGCTTACTGAATATATAAAATTAACAAGTGAAGAAAAATATTGTATACGCTGGCATATGGGATTTACAGAACCAAAAGAACAATATAGTTCAATTGGGTTAACTTTTAAAAAATATCCTTTAGCTTTACTTATGCACGAAGCAGATTTAGAGGCTACATATTTTTTTGATATTTAAATAATAAAATTTCAAAAGTCATAAAAAAATCTCCAAACGAATACAATTTAAAAAAGAATTTCGTTATGGGGGTTTTTTATGAGGGGAATTTCAATAGAAGAAAGAGCAATTAAGCTAGCTAAATATATTATAGATACTAAAGATACTGTAAGGGGGGCTGCAAAAAAATTTGGAGTTAGTAAAAGCACAGTACATAAAGATATTGCATCAAGACTTTTACAAATTAATAAAGCTTTAGCAATGGAAGTTAGAAAAGTTTTAGATGAAAACAAGGCAGAAAGGCATATAAGAGGAGGGCAAGCAACAAAATTAAAGTATATAAAAGAGCATGAAAAAAGAAATTAAAACATTATGGGAAAAAGTTGCGAAAAAGAAAACAAAATGTAATGCAAATGATACACTTTGTGTATAACTCGTAAAAGCCTTTAAACATAAGGCTTTAGCTTAAATGATTAATTCTTTAGTATTTTGACAATTGGGATAAACCGTGATATAAAAATAGCATAGAAAAAAATCAAAGGGTTAATTGGTGGTAGTTATGGGAATATACAGATCTGAAATTGCGGACTTAAGAAGAAGTTTAGATGATAACATAGGAAAAAGAGTAATTATTAGAGAAGCGCCTGGAAAGAGGAGTAAACCACTGGAAAGAATAGCTACAATTGAAAATACATATCAAAAATACTTTAGAGTAAAGTTTGAAGATGCAGATAGAATAGGATCTTATAATTATACAGATCTGTTTACAAAATCTATTGAGGTAAAATCTTTTGATGGGGAACCATTTGCTCCAGTCTTACAAAATCATATTGAAGTTAAGAAGCGTAGTTTAAATAATGAAATTTTAAAAGAAAATTCCTAATTTTAGGAATTTTCTTTTACATTTCTCCATATAAATAGTATTAGTTTAATTTAAATATTATTTATAGGAGGATTTTTTATGGAGAAACAGCTTGTAAAAATAAATAGAAAAGTTTTAAGTAAGGAAAAAGAAATTAGTTTAAATTTAGATTTTATTGTTCCAGATGTAAAGCCAGATATTGTTGCTATTTTAGATACAAATGCAAGCACATATATTTTTAATGAGGAATGTGGAACTGGTAAAATAAGATTAGATGGAAACGTAGATTCTAAAGTTTTATATTTATCTGATAGTGGTGAAACTAGAAGTTTATCTGTAATGTTAGATTTTTCAGAAGTAATTGATGATGAGAGAATTATAAAAGATTTTATTTATTATTCTCAAGTTGAATTATTAAGTATTGAATCAAGAATTGTAAATGAAAGAAAAATAAATATATATGCAAATGTAAAGGTATATGTATCTTTTTATGAAGCGAAAGAAATAGAATTAATTTCTTCGCTAAATGATTTTGAAAATTTACAATTAAAAGAGGAAAAATGTAAAATAAAAAGCTTAATAGGATGTAATAAAGTAAAATCAAACATAAAAGAAGTTGTAGAATTAGATACTATGGATAATGTTTTAGATATTCTTAAAGTAGATGTTAGTATTGGAAAAGAAGAGAATAAAGTAAGTTATAATAAAGTATTATCTAAAGCAGATAGTATAATAAAAATTGTATATCAAACAGAAGACATGAATATAAAAGTTAAAACTGTAAGTTATCCGATAATGAGCTTTATTGATATGGAAAATGTAAAAGAAGATCATTGTATTGAAACTAATACAAAATTAAGAAATATGAATATTTTTCTAACACAAAATGAAACAAATAAAATAAGTGTAAATATAGAATTTGAAACATCTTTGCAAGTTTATGAAATAAAAGAAATAAGTATTATTGATGATTTATATTCATTAAACAAAAATATAGAATATACAAAAAAAGAATTTGAAGCTGAACTTGATTCAGAAATAATTAAAAAAAATTTTTTAATTGAAGAATTTGTTGATGTAGAAGATATAAGTAAAATTATAGATACTAAATCATATATTAGAATTGTTAGTAAAGAACAAACTGGAAATTCTTCAAGCTACAATTTAGAGGTAAATTTAAAAGTAATGTATTTATTAGACTCAAGAAATGGATTAGCAGTAAAAAAATTTAAATTTTCTATAATCGCTAAAGTAGAAGAGGGAGAAAGTGATGAAACATTATTTTTAATTTCAAATGAAAATTACAATCTAAATAATGATAAGATAAATTGTAATATTGAAATAACAGGAAATGTTAAGAAAAATAGTTTAAAAACAATCTTAGTATTAGAAAATATAGTTGAGAAAGAGGATATTATAAAATCTGAATACAGTATGGTAGTATATTTTGTAAAACCAAAAGATACAATTTGGGAGATTGCAAAAAACTTTAAGGTTAGTATGCAATCTATAATAGATAGTAATAATATAGAGGATCCTAATAGAATAAATATAGGAGATAAGCTTTATATAGTTAGATAATATGGAGAGAATATATTCAAGGAAAAGGCTTAAAATTCCAAAAACAAAAAAAAATATTAAATTTAAATTAGCATTTGGCTTTGGTATTTTAGGTCTTTTATTATTTGTTATTGGAATTACTATATCTGTTTATCCAATATTTGAAGAATCATGTAAAAGTAAGGCAGAAAGTTTTGGGCTTGATATTACATCTCAAGAAGTAAATAAAGTAATGAGTAATTATGATTATGATGATTTAGTTGATATACAAATTGGGGAAAATGGAGAAATAATAATGTTAAAAGCCAGAATTGTTCCAATAAATAAAATTATATCTGAAGTTACTTTAAATATTAAAAATAGAATTGATAGTGCTGGTAAATTGTCTGTTCAAATAAATATTGGAAAATTATCAGGTATATCTTTTTTTTCAAATGTTGGACCTTCTTTTAATATGAAAGTAGAAACCTTAGGACGGAGTAAAAGCAGAAGTTACTTCTGAGTTTATAGAAAGTGGAATAAATCAGACACTACATAGAATTTTTTTAGATGTTACCACCAATATAGATATTATTACGCCTTTTAATATAATAGGAAATTCATATAATACTAAAATTCTTCTTGCAGAAAACATAATAATTGGAGAGGTTCCAGAAAATTATACAATTACAGAATAGAGCAGTTTAAATGAAAGTTTAACCAATTCTTGAACTATTACCATAAAATTTATTAGAATTTCTAACTTGCTCACTATCAATGCGCTTTTTTCAAAAATAATTATATCGTAACCTAAGAAATAAGTATAAGAGACTGTGAATTGTAACTAAAATGCAAAAACCTTAAGAAAATAGTTAAAAAACCTTACGGAAACTATTGACTTATTATTTTAAAAATATTATATTCTCGAGTTTGACAGTTAGAAAATCTATAAATCATTAAAGCAAGAAAGCAGGTTGTAAAGTGAGCAGTAATTCTATTGTTGATTTTATAAAACGCTTAGGATCAGTTTGTTTAGAATGAGAATAAGCAGAAGGATTATTAATAATTTTTTTAGCACTTTTTTTATTTAGAAAAAATAAGTTCTTACAATTTACGGATAAAATTAATAATAATTTATAGCTTATTTATATTTATAAAATTAATAATCTAAATCTCTACAGCTTAAGTTACTACGTTTGAACAGAGCCTCTAATTAATTCCGGTAGCGCCCTCATGTAATGAGATTCCCTACCTATATTAATAAGAGGCTCTATATGTTCTCACTTCACGACGTCCTTTTACTCTTTAGTATTATATATGTTTCAGATAAATTAAAAGACATTGGCCGTTAATTGTAACTAAGATATTTTATGTAAAAATATTTTTTAACAGTTGTATTTTTTTTAAAAATATTATATTATATAAAAGAAAAATAAATTATAAATGGAAAAGGGTTTATAGATAAAGCCTAAAAAAATCTAAATCTATTAAATAGGAGTATTAATTAGTTTATGAAAAAAACTATTTTAAGTTTGTTGTTATTAGCTATTTTAACTTTTTCTTTATTTTCATTAACTGGATGTGAAATTTCAGCCAAAACAGATGAAAATAGTCTTTCATTTTCAGTAGATGATGAAACAAAAGGTACTTTTGAAGGAGTTGTATCTTGGATACAAGAAAGGATAAGTAGAATTTTCAATGATTAAAAAGATTATATTAATAATATTTATAATTATTATTTTAGGAGGATTATTTGTTGTTCTTACTGGATGTTCTAGTAAAACAAATAATAATCTATTAACTAGTTCGGAGAAAAATGAAATAATTAATGCAACTAGTAAAAATGAAATAACAAATTCAACAAGCAAAAATGATACAAATAAGGAGAGAGATGTGGATAAAGTAGATTATAAAAATGCAGCCCAAAAGCAAATGTCAATACCTAAAAAGGGAGATACAATTGCAATTTTACATATTAAAAATTATGGTGATGTAAAAGTAAAATTTTTTGAAGAAATTGCTCCAAAGGCAACTCGAAATTTTATTACACATGCAAAAGAAGGCTATTATGATGGTTTAACTTTTCATAGAGTTATTAATGAATTTATGATTCAAGGTGGAGATCCAGAAGGAACAGGATTTGGGGGAGAAAGTATTTGGGGTGAAGGATTTGGAACTGAATTAGATTATGAACTAGTACCATATAGGGGTTCTTTGTGTATGGCAATGTCTCAACTACCAAATAGTATTGGAAGTCAATTTTTTATTACACAGGCAAAATATAATGAACAATGGATTAATTATTTAAAACAAGCTGGATATCCAGAAGGACTTATTGAAGAATATAAACAATATGGTGGATACTTAAGTTTATATTTACAATATACAGTATTTGGACAAGTTTTTGAAGGAATAGAAATAATAGATAAAATTGCGACAGTAGAAACAGATGAAAATGATAAACCTATTCAAGATGTTATTATTGAAAAAATAGAAGTTACTACTTTTGATAAATAAAATAAAAGGAAAAAATATGTACGAAGAATTTGGAATTAGCAAAGAAGTTTATAATAAAGCATTAGAAACAGAAGAAGAATTAAAAGAAATATTTAAAAAGTTTGATGAAAACTGTATGAAATCTAGTGCAAAAATTTTGAAAGCTTTTCAAGATAATAAAGTCTCAACAACAGATTTTATTGAAATTACAGGTTATGGATTTTATGATAAAGGAAGAGAAAAACTAGAGAAAATATATAGTCAAATTTTTGAAACAGAGGATGCTTTAGTTAGACCTCAAATTATGTCTGGAACTCATGCTTTAAGTTTAGCATTATTTGGATTATTAAAATATGGTGATACTATGATAAGTATCTCTGGAGAGCCATACGATACCTTAAAAAGTTTAATTGGTTTAGAAGGGAAAAGTCAGAATTCTTTAATTAATCATGGGATTAAATATGAACAGATTGATTTAATAGAAAATGATTTTGATTTTGAAAAAATTGAAGAAAGAGTTAAACAAGGTGGAATAAAATTAATTGAAATCCAACGTTCTCGAGGTTATGCTCAAAGGAAAAGTTTAAGTATATCTAAGATAGAAAAGATAATAAAAAGTATAAAGAAAATTAACAAAGATATAATTATAATGGTTGATAATTGTTATGGAGAACTTGTTGAAGATAAAGAGCCAACATCAGTTGGAGCAGATATTTGTATAGGATCTCTTATGAAAAATTTAGGGGCTGGAATTGCAACATCTGGTGGATATATTGTTGGAAGAAAAGAGTTAATTGAAATTGTTTCTGAAAGATATACTTCTCCTTGTGTTGGGAAAGATTTAGGGGCAAATTTTAATCAATTATTATATTATTATAAAGGATTATTTTTTGCACCAAGTGTTGTATGTTCAATACTAAAATCAATGACATTTGCAAGTTTAATGCTTGAAAAATTTGGATTTAAAAACATTAGTCCTAAATTTGATGAGATGAGAACAGATATTATTCAAACGATGGATTTGGATACAGCTGAAAATTTAATAAAATTTTGTCAAGGGATTCAAAAAGGTTCGCCAATAGAATCATATGTTGTTCCTGTTCCTGGAGAAATGCCAGGATATCCCTATGATGAGATTATGGCAAGTGGAACCTTTACTCCAGGTGCAACTAGTGAACTTAGTTGTGATGGTCCGATGTGTGAGCCGTATACAGCATATATGCAAGGCGGTTTAACTTACGAATATGGAAAATTAGGTATAATGATTGCAATAGAAAATATGTTAAATAACAAATACAAGAGGTAATAATAAATGTGGTATTTATATGCAATAGCAACAGCGTTAATATGGGGGTTAGCAGAACTATTTTATAAAAAAGGTGCTAGACCGGATGAGAAATATAGTCATTTAAAAATATGTGTATGTGTTGGATTAATAATGGGAATTCATGCTGTGTATGTTCTTTTAACGGAAGATATTAATTATAACTTTATTAATATTATAAAGTATTTTCCAGTATCATTTTTATATATTCTATCAATGGCACTTTCATTTTTTGGAATGAGATTTTTAGAAGAATCTATATCTGATCCTATAGAGAATACATCTGGAGCAATTGCCTCAATATTATGTTTTTTGGTATTAAAACAATCAATGAGTTTATTTTCGTTATTTGGAGTAGCATTAATTATTATTGGAGTTGTTGTAATTGGAATAACTGAATCAAAAGATGAAAATGGTAGAATAAAAAAATTAGGAAAAAAACTAGCAATTATTGCTTTTATTATGCCTTTTCTATATGCAATCTTAGATGGAACAGCTAGTTTTATGGATGCTTATTTTTTGGAAGCAGAGATTTCTCCATTAGTAAATGTTACAGAAGATACAATAGAATTAGTAGCAAATACGTCCTATGAATTAACTTTTACAATTTGTGCAATTATTTTGATGATATATATTAAAATTAAAAACGAAAAAGTCAATATAATCTATCAAAAAGATAAAATTCTTGCAGCAATTTTTGAAACTTTAGGACAATTTACATATGTTTTTGCAATGGGTGGAAGTGCTATAATAGCAGCACCAATAATTTCATCAGTTTGTATTTTTTCACTAATTTTTTCAAGAATATTTTTAAAAGAAAAATTAACAAAAAGACAGTATATTGCAGTTTTTACTGTTATATTAGGAATAATGATATTATGTATTTCTGAAGAGATTTAAATAATTTTTATTTATAATTACTAAAATAATAATGCTTGAAAAACTATTTTTTTAATGATATAATAAAGCAAAAACATGTTTGCTAAATTAGGAGATAAAATGTTTGCATATATAAAAGGAATTTTAATTGAAAAAGGAAATGGATATGTTGTTATAGAAGCAAATGGAATTGGATATAAAATTTTTATGTCTAATATTAGTAGTTTTGCCTTAGGTGAAGATGGAAATCAAGTTAAAGTATATACACATTATCATGTTAGAGAAGATGATATAAGTCTTTATGGATTTTCAACTAAAGAAGAGCTAAAAATGTTTGAGCTTTTAATTGGAGTTAGTGGAGTAGGCGCAAAGTCAGCAATTTCAATGCTGTCAGTAATTTCGCCATCTGATTTTGCACTTGCGGTTATTTCAAATAATATAAATAGTTTAAAGAAAATCCCTGGAATTGGTGTAAAAACAGCTCAAAGAATAATACTTGAACTTCAAGATAAATTAAAAAATGAAAATATGATAGCTGAAAGCAATAATGAAGTTGTTTCAGTGGTAAAAATTACTCCAGAGCTAGAAGAAGCATTCTCAGCGCTTCAAATTTTAGGATATAATAGAAGAGATATTGAAAAAGCTTTTAATGGAAAAAATACAGAAGAAATGAAACTTGAAGAAATAATTAAATTAGGTTTAAAGCTACTTTCATCTTAAAAGATATATAAAATTTAAATAAAGTTTAAATAAAATTTAAATAAAGTTAAAAAAAGAAGGTTAATATTATATGGATATGAGTAAACCTCTTGCATATAGGGTTCGCCCAAAAACTTTAGAGGAATTTGTTGGACAAGAACATATTTTAGGAAAAGATAAATTATTATATAGAACTATAAAAGCAGATAGGTTATCAAGTATTATTCTTTGGGGACCTACTGGTTGTGGTAAAACATCTCTTGCAAAAGTAATAAGTGAAACAACAAAATATAAGTTTACTAAATTAAATGCGGTCACATCAGGAGTTTCGGATATAAAAAAAGCAATAGAGGATGCAGATAATCAAATTTTAAATCCAAGTGGAAAATGTATTTTATTTATAGATGAAATACATAGATTTAATAAGCTTCAACAAGATGCGCTTCTTCCTTTTGTAGAAGATGGAACTGTTATTTTAATTGGGGCAACAACTGAAAATCCATATTTTGAAGTTAATAAAGCTTTAATATCAAGGTCAATGATTATAAAGCTAGAACCTTTAGATAAAAAAGATATTGTTAAGATTTTAAAAAATGCAATTACAAATAAAAATGGATTAGGAAACTATAATATAAGTATTTCAGATGAAACAATAGAAACAATTGCTGATATAGCAAATGGAGATGTACGTACAGCATTAAATGGAATTGAAATAGCAGTTTTAACAACAAGAATGAATAGTGATGGAATAATTGAAATTACTAATGAAATTGCTGCTCAATCTATGCAAAAACGAAAAGCAGTTTTTGATAAATCTGGTGATAGCCATTATGATAATATAAGTGCTTTTATAAAATCTATGCGTGGAAGTGATCCAAATGCAAGCCTTTTTTATTTAGCAAGGGCTTTAAATGCTGGGGAAGATCCGGTGTTTTTAGCAAGAAGAATAGTAATTTCTGCAGCAGAGGATGTTGGTATGGCAAACCCAAATGCTTTAGTTGTAGCTACATCTGCAATGGAAGCTGTGTCTATGATTGGTATGCCAGAAGCAAGAATTATTTTAGCAGAGGCTGCAGTATATAATGCAACTTCAAAAAAATCTAATGCTGCTTATTTGGGGATTGATAAAGCTTTAAGTGATGTAGAGAGTAAAAATACAGGTACAATACCAATGCATATTAGAAATAGTGTTGCAAAAGGAATGGAACAATTTGGATATGGAGAAGGATATAAATATCCTCATGATTATCCAGGACATTTTGTTGAACAGCAATATTTACCTGATGAAATGTTAGGAACTAAATATTACATAAAAGATGATACGGTAGAATAAATATTAGTTTTTCGAGTGATGGATTTTCAGAAGGTAGTTCTTCTGGAGGCCACGATGGAGAAGGAACTTGCAGTAATAAAAAGGTATTACCGAATAGACCAAAATAAATATTTACACATTTGTATAATTTTATGTATTACAGTAAAATCAGTAATGAAAGGTGGTAATAATTATGGAATTAAAAGAAAGATATGTTGATGAGAGGTCAAAAATAGAATATGTGTTGAAAGATGACTACTATGTTCCTAACTTAACAATTCCAAAAGATACAAACTATAATATTGGAAAATATGGAAAAGCACATTTAAAATATATAAAGGAACACAAAAGAGTTTTTTATACAGATTTATTATTTGATGGAAGATTAAACATTTATTTACATTAAATAGATGAGCAGTGTAAAACATTATTAGACAAGATAATAACTAAATTAGCAAAAGAAGAAAATGTTACAGAAAATTTAAAATCAAGTTAGCAATTAGAATGGGTAACTAAAATGAATAATATCAAAAATAGAGCAGAAGAAGTTATATATAGTGATATTATATATATTTAACTAGAAAATCGAATATATGGGGAATATGACACTTTAAAATAGATATTAAAAAGTAGTTATATAGTTTAAATTAAGCACTTACTGAAAGGGAGGTGTCTTTTTTTTGTAAAAATATAAAATTTTTTAAAATAAATGTCCCTTTTTTTAGGTTTTGAAACGCTGTTATTTATAGAGGAAGATTTTTAAGGCAAATGTATCCCTTTTCATTTTTTGATGTCTGTTAATAAGTAAGAGAGAGTAAAAAGGAAAATTTTAAAAATTTTGGTACAAAAGGGCAAAAAATTCCTTTCAAAGTGTAAGAGGGATAGAAATTTTGAAAGAAATTCCAAAAAATTTCGTAAAAATGAAGAAAAATTCCTTTCTAGTTAGTAGATAGATAAAATTTTTCCTCTTAAAAGAACATTGATAATTGAATATGGAAGATTTATTAAATACGTTCCTATATTTCTAGCTAGTTAATATATGATTTTTATAATTATATAACTTAAATATGAGATAGCAACTCATAAGGCGATAACAAAACATAGGTATAATGATACTCTTATTAAGTCATATCTTGAGTGGTTTAAAAGTACCATCGCACGAAATGAGAATAAATCCAACGGAGCTTGGGTAGGTGGAAGTCCTGTGAAACTAATTCGCTATTAGTTGTTTAATAAATATATTATTTTTTACTAACTGAAAAGAGAATACTTTTCTTCAGCTAGTAGGAAGAAAGGAGGTAGTGATAATGCAAGAATTAGAAACTGTTGATGCAGAAACTTTATTAATTAATCCTTTAGGACAAGTAGAGTATATAATTGAAGATATATTGCCAATTGTATTACATCTATTTTGTGGAGCATCTAAAATAGGGAAAAGTTGGTTAATGCTTAAACTATGTTTGCAAGTATCAAAGTGCTAGCCTATATGGGAATTAAAAACAAAACAATGTGATGTTTTATATTTATGTTTAGAAGATACATTTGCAAGAATACAAAGCAGATTATTTAAGCTAACAGATGTAGCAAATGATAAATTAAAATTTGCAATATCTACAAATAGAATATCAAATGGACTTATTTTACAATTAGAACAATATTTAAAGCAAAAACCAACAACCAAGTTAATTGTAATTGATACATTACAAAAAGTTCGCAATCAAAGTGGAGATGTATCATATGCAAGTGACTATGGAGATATTTCTATTTTAAAAGAATTTGCAGATAAAAACAAAATTGCAATTATAGTAGTTCATCATATAAGAAAACAAAATGATAATGATGTATTTAACAGAGTTTCTGGTACAAATGGAATTATGGGGAGTATTGATACAACCTTTATACTAGAGAAAAAATCAAGAACAGATAGTACAGCTACATTATTTATTACAGGTAGAGATGTAGAATATCAAGAATTTGTTTTGAGATTTAATAATTGCAATTGGGAACTTATAAGCAGAGCAAATCAAGCAGAAATTGAAGTAAGTCAAATACCAGATGTAATATTTAAGATCATACAGTTTATGGAAAACAAAAAAGAGTGGCGAGGTAGCGCTACAGAATTATTAAAAGTAATAGAAGAAACAGAAATAGTACCACCTATTATAACTAAAATGCTTAATGAGTATCATTTAACTGTTCTAAAAGACAATAATATAAATTATTATCTTTATAGAGATAAAAAAGAAAGACAAATAATTCTAACAAAAGATGACAGTGATGACAGTAAATATGTGATGACGGTAGCGCTATATCAGAATCACTGTCATCAAAAATAAAAAATAAAGAAAGGAAAGGTAAAATAAAAATGAAATTTATAGATAGTCAGCACAAAAAATTTTGGAATGAAAAAATTAAACAACTACAAAAGAGATGTAATCCAGATGTATATTATAAATCTATAATTTATACTTTAGGAATATGTGATGAAACAAGAAGAAATTTTAATAAGATTTTTAATTTAGATAGAGGAGAAATAAATATTGATTCTTTAAATGAAGAATGGCAAACAGGAACAAGTGCTCCATATTTTTATGAGGCAATTAAATTAAGATATCCAGAATATACAAGAGAGAAAAATTTTGAAAGAGAATTGTAAATAAAAAATAAGAGCAAAAAAATTTGCAATTTAATTAAAAAATATAATTTTTTTTCAGCAAGTAAATTCTGCACTGGTAGATTTGTCTATCAGTGTAGCGAGCATAGGGTTTGTATAGCACACAAACCCGACAGCTATCGCTGAGAGGGGATTTTTATTCCCTATAACCCCTATTAGAATTATAAATTTTTTATAAAAGAATTGCAATAAAAATTGAAGAAATAATAAAAAAATATAGCAAAGGAGATGAAGATTTTGACAGAAAAAACAACAGAAATATGTATAAGAGTTAGCCAAAATGAAAAGAAAAAATTACAAAAAAATGCTAAAAAAAGTGTATTAAGTTTATCATCTTATTTAAGAAAAACAGGACTAAAAGAAGAAATATATTCAATACCAGATAAAGATTTTTATAAAATTTATGTTGAGATTTCTAATTTGAAAAATGAAATTTTTAGTATGACTACTTTAAAAATAAATGAAAGATTAGAAGAAATTCAAAAAGATTTTTTGAATATATATAACTCAAAAAAAGTTGGTGGTTATAATGGCAACAACTAAAATTGGGGCAGTAAAAAATAGTTTATCAAGAGTAGTAAATTATGCAGAAAATCCAGAAAAAACAATTTTTTCTGACTTAAAACAAGTGTTAAAATATGCAGAAAATGATGATAAAACTATTGCAGATAATGGAGAAAAAAGTATGTATGTTACAGGTGTAAATTGTAATAGAGAAACAGCATTTGAAGAGATGGTACAAGTACAAAAAAGATTTTGGAGGCAGAAAAACATCAAGGAAGAAAATTTGATTATGGACATGATGTCCACAAGTCGAGAGATGTTGTGGCAGAAGGAGTTTATAGTGGAAGACAAGTACAAAGGTATATACGACTTACTAATCTAATAAAACCAATATTAGATTTAGTAGATAATAAAACTATTGATATATCTCTAGCTGTTGAAATTTCGTATTTAACAAAGGAAGAACAAGAAAATTTAAAAGAAACAATGGAAAGTGAAGATTGCACACCATCACAATCACAAGCAATAAGAATGAAAGAATTGAGCCAAAAAGGCGAGTTAAATATGGATAAAATATTTGAAATAATAACAGAAGAAAAGCCAAACTAATAAGAAAAAATACAGTTTAAAGTAAATAGTGTAAAGCAGTATTTTCCAAAAGGCTATACCTCTAAACAAATGCACGAAGTAATTGAAAAACTTTTAAAGAAATATCAAAGACAATGGCAGTTGAAAAGAGATGAAAGATAATTTATGATTTTATGAGGAAATTTCGAAAAACTACTTGTACAAATATCAAAAATTTGGTATTATATTTAAAGATGTACAAGTGTAAAATTTTTGTGAACCAAATGACAACTTAAAACATCTAATAAATGTAAAATAAAAGAACGAAAGGAAATGGTAAAAATGGAGAAATTTAAAGATGAACGTGGAGAAGTAAAATTAATTACACTTATTACAATAATTTTAGTAATAACACTTATATTATTTGCGTATGTTGCATATAATTTCTTTCAAAAAAAGGAAACTAAAGGATTAAATTCTAACAATCCTATAAATTTAAAGAATACTAATATAGAAACAATAAATTTAAATAGTTATTTAGGAGAATGGTATGAAAGTGAACAGCATTTTTCAGATACCAATCCTAATAATTTAAGCGTAAAGGAGATTAACAATAATCAAATTATATTTGATCTATATATAACAAGAACAGCAAATTTTGATGATGTTAGTGTTTCAATAAATAATAATAAAGGAACTTTTGAAGCAATAACTGAAAATGGGCCTTCTGCTGATGGTAATACGAGTAAAATAACTGGAAATATTGAACTAGAAAATAATACAATTAAATTAACAATTGATAAATCCAATGTATTATATTTAAATTCTAACAGTGAATATGTATTTAAATATAAGGTTACTAAAGAATTAGGAAAAACATTTTCAGATGAACAAGTTAAAAATTCTTTAGCTGACTATTTGGAATTGAAAGCACATGCAAATTGTGATGCACTTTTAGAAAAATTAACAGAAAAGAGAGTTTTAAATTACAATTCATCAAACAATAAAATGCAAAATGATGGAACCGTTGTGACTTCAATCAAGTTCTCTGATTATAAAAAAGCTATGTTAAATTATGTATCTGAAAGTGAATTTGAAAAAAATTGGACAACAAAAAAATATTTCAATGAAAGTAGTAATGGATATCTTACTAAAGCTCAAGGTGGCGGAGGATTAAGAGTTTATACTATAAAAAATATTTCAAAAGTAAATGCTACAAATTATACTGCAAAAGCAACATCCGTTGTTGAGGATAATGAGTATTTAGAAGAAAATGATTTATCTTTTGTTATAGCATCTTATAATGGA
>JAFXMI010000009.1 GCA_017530505.1 Clostridia bacterium
AGAAATTCTAATAAATTTTATGGAAAGAGTTCAAGGCTTGTCCTTGGAAGGGTGCCATAAAATTTATGTGAATTTCTTACGCAGTTCAGCTTGAACGAGCATTTTTGAAAAAATTATTATATCGTAACCTAAGAAATAAGTATAAGAGACTGTGAATTACAACATATATATAAAACTAAATAAAAACTAGATAATAAACTATTGAAAAAAATGATAAATTTGGATATAATATTTATAAATTTATACAAAGGTAAAAGGGAATAATCTTATTTTATGAATAGAATTAGTAAAGGTAAAAATAAAGAAAAAAATAAATTTAAAAAAATGAATATAAATAAAAAAAAGAATAGAAAGAAAAAAATAATAATTTGGACTTTTATTTTATTTATAATAATAGTTCTTGCAATTGTTATGGGAACATATATTTATAAAGCTGATGGAAATATTGCAAGTGCTGCTATTAATATGGTAGCTGATGCTGTAGGTGACGAAACTCCACTTACTGCTCTTGTTATGGGAATTAGTGAGGGAATAGAAACTCCACTTACTGATACAATTATTTTAGTTGGATATAATCCTAAAACGCAAGCTTCCTTTATGCTATCTATTCCTAGAGATACTTTCATAGGTTCTAATGAATCTACTGCAGGTGGATATGACAAAATTAATTCACTTTATCAAAGAGATGTAAAAAAAACTGTAACTGCTGTTGAAAAATTAACAGGTGTTAATATTGATTATTATATTGTTGTAAAAACTTCTGCATTGGTTGAAGTTGTTGATGCAATTGGTGGAGTAGAATTTGAAGTTCCTATTGATATGAAATATGATGATCCTACTCAAAATTTGCATATTGATTTAAAGAAAGGTTTGCAAGTTTTAGATGGTTCTAAAGCTGAACAATTATTAAGATATCGCCACAGTAATCCAGATTCAAATGGAAAAATGACAACTTATTCTTCATCATATGGTTCAGATGATTTTGGAAGAATGAGAACACAGAGAGAATTTATTACTGCAACAATTAATCAAATTGTTTCTTGGAAAAACATTTCTAAAATAAAAAATATATTATCAGCTGTATTTGATAATTTAGAAACAAATATGAGTTTAGGTAAAATGATAGGATATGTTCCTTCAGCATTAAAACTAGATACTTCTTCAATAAGAGCTGAACAGTTACCTGGAGAATCTGCACTTATTAATCAATTATGGTTTTATAGACAAGATACTGTAAAAACAAGAGAATTACTTACTGAACTTATGCAATCCTTAGGTCTTTCGGAAAAAATTTATAGTAAAAAATATACACCAATAAAATCTAAAAGTACAAATAGAAAAGTTAATGATGAAGCAATAAAAAATGAATCATCAATAAGTCAAAAAAATTCATCTGAAAGTACATTTGATAATAATAAGGAACTTATAAATAGCAATACAGAAACAAATGATATTTCTACTACAACTACTAGTTGTACACACGATTGGAAACTTATAATAAATTTAGAACCTACTTGTGGTGAAAAAGGTGCTAGAAATTATAGGTGTTCAAAATGTAATGAAGAAAATCTTGAAATAGTTGAGCCAACAGGAGATCATACTTGGAAAGAGGTTAATAGGGTAGAACCTACAGAAGATGCTGAAGGGAGTGTTACTTCACAGTGTATAATTTGTAAACAAACTAATACAAAAACATTAGAAAAATTACCCAAAACAACTGTAGAGGAAACAATAGAAAATATAATTGAAGAACCTAGGAATAATGAAGAATCAGAAAAAGTTGAAAATTTAACTGACCAAAGTAATGGAGAAATACAACCTGTTGCTCCAGAGTCTGATGTTAAAGAATAGAAAAGTAATAAAAGGAGACATATTATGAAAGTTTCAAAAAAAATAGTTATTATTGGAATTATTATTGTTTTTACTTTAATTATAATAATCTCTAATATTATAAATTCTAAAAAACAGGAAAAGAAATTAGGATATGAGGTTGGAACAATTGAAAAACAAACTTTAATGAATTATATTAGTTGTTCTGGAAATGTAAAAACAGAAAATTCTAAAAATTTAACTAGTGTTCTTGTTGGATCTAAAATAAATGATATTAAGGTTAAAGTTGGAGATAAAGTAGAAATTGGAGATGTTTTAATTTCTTTTGATACAGATTCACTTAGAAAAACTGCAAATGATTTAGCTATTACCATTAATGCTACAAAAGAACAATCTAATATTAATATTAATAGTGCAAATAGAGCAGTTCAAGATGCAGAAAATGCAAGAAATACTAATTTAGATCAAGCTAAAACTGCTAGAGATCAAGCACAGGCAGCTTATGATAAAGCTACTCAAGCCAAAAATACTACATTGCCAGGTTTAAATGCAAATATAGCGAATCTTCAATCAGAAATTGCTATATATATACCTATAGAACAAAAATATAATTCAGCAACAGATACTGTTGCAAAAGCTCAATTAGCCTACAATACGGCAGAATCAAATAAAAATAACTTGCAAAATCAATATAATACTCTTGCTTCATCTTTAGATCCATCTTTAGTAGGATCTAATCCAGAAATTATAGAATTAAATGGA
This sequence comes from Clostridia bacterium, assembly GCA_017530505.1. Classification (GTDB taxonomy): domain Bacteria; phylum Bacillota; class Clostridia; order TANB77; family CAG-508; genus Scatovivens. The sequence continues at coordinate 2,593 of JAFXMI010000009.1, forward strand.
AAGTTACTTTCAGCAAATACTGAACTTGTTGCTGCTGCTAGCGTATTAGAAGCTAGTAAAAATGAGTTAACTAATGCAAAAAATGCTTATGATAATATTTCAGAAAGATATGAAACAATTAAAACTCAATTATCAAATTTGTCTCTTCAAGTTTCTTCATTATCTCAAGCAGTTGAACAAGCAAAAGCATCATATGATCAGGCTGTTATAGCGTATAATAATGCTAGTACAAGTTTGGATAATGCTATTCTTAGTGCAAAAGATGCTGTTACTTCTGCAAAAATTGGGGCAGATACATCTACTCTGTCTTTGGAAGAACAACTTAAATCCATTAATAAACAGCTAGAAGATGGCAATCTAAAATCTACAGTATCTGGTACAGTTACTTCTATAAATGTTAAAAAAGGTGATAATTATCAAGGCGGGAGTATTCTTACAATAGATGGTGTGGAAAGTTTTATTGTTGAAGCGAATATAGATGAATATGATATTCCTGATATAAAAGAAGGGATGGAAGCAGTTATAAAAACAGATGCAACAAGAGATGAAGAACTAATTGGTAAAGTTATTTTTGTTGCACCGGCTTCAAATGAGTTTACTTCAAGTAACTCAACTTCAGGAGCATATGCTTCTGCTATGACATCGGGAGCTACATCAAATAATGCAACTTATTTAGTAAAAATAGAAATAGAAACCGTTAGCGATAGACTTCGTTTAGGTATGAATGCCAAAGTAAATATTATAACTGAAAAATCAGAAAATTCTTTAGTTGTTCCATATGATGCAATTTTTGAAAAAGAAGATGGAAAAAAATTTATAAAAGTAATTAATGATGATGAGAGTTTTACAGAAATTGAAGTTAATGTTGGAATAGAAAGTGGATATTATTCTGAAATAAAATCAGATAAAATCTTTGAAGGAATGAAGATAGTACTGCCAGAGGTTGAAGATAGTACTACATTAGATGATTTATTAGTTACAATGGGTGCAACTGGAGGAATAGAATAAATTGAGTGAATCTATAATAAAATTAGAAAATATTGTTAAGAAATTCTATATTGGAAAACAAAATGAATTAGAAATCTTACATGGAATATCTTTGAAAGTTAGTAAAGGAGAATTTATATCTATTGTTGGTCCATCTGGTTCAGGTAAATCAACGCTAATGAATATGATTGGTATTTTAGATAGACCAACATCAGGAAGTTACATATTAGATGGAATAGATGTGTCTTCTGCAAAAGATAAAGAACTTTCAAATATTAGAAATAAAAAAATTGGATTTGTTTTTCAAACATATAATTTAATTTCTCGAACAACAGCTCTTAAAAACATTGAACTTCCAATGCTTTATGCAGGTGTTTCAAAAAATGAAAGAGAAAAAAGAGCTAGAGAATTGTTGAAATTAGTTGAAATGGAAGATAGAGAAAAACACTTTCCTGAAGAACTTTCAGGTGGTCAAAAGCAAAGAGTAGCTATTGCTAGAGCAATGGCTAATAATCCTGCAATTATTCTTGCAGACGAACCAACTGGTGCGTTAGATTCAAAAACTGGTAGATTAGTAATGGATTTATTTCATAAACTAAACAAGGAACAAGGTATAACAGTAGTTTTAATTACTCACTCAAAAGAGCTTGCATCTGAAACTGATAGAATTATTTCTATTAAAGATGGAAATATAATTTCAGAAGAGTATGGAGGAGGGACTATTGTAAAATGATTTGGGAAAATATAGTTTTAGCTTTTACAAGTCTAAAAGCAAATAAAATGAGAGCTCTTCTAACAATGCTAGGAATAATTATTGGTATTGCTGCTGTAATAACTATTATGACTGTTGGTGATTCTTTATTATTGTATGTTGAAAATGAAATGACTTCCTTAGGTGCAAATAATATTATGATTTCTCTTCAGGAACGTACAGATGATGCAAATAAGTTTTCTGCTGTAATGAATTCAATGATGTCTACAGAAATTCCAGGTGAAAAAGATTTAATTTCAATTGAGATGATAAAAAACTTATATAATAAGTATAAAGACGAAATAAGAGCTATAACTGTTTATGATATTATGGGCTCAGGTCAGGTTACTCAAGGTAGAGAATATGCAAATGTTAGTATTGCAGGTGTTAGTGCTGGATATTTTGCTTCAGAAGATCATGATATGATTGGTGGTAATATTTTTTCTGTAAGAGATTTAGAAGAAGGAAGAAATGTAGCTATTGTTTCTTCTATTGTTACAGATAATCTTTTTAATGGAGATGTTGAAAAAGCTATAGGTAGTAATATTGAAGTCTCAATTGGTGATAAATATTATACTTATACAATTGTTGGAGTTTATGATTATGTAGTTCAAAGTATGCAGGCAATTATGACATCTAGTTATGATATTACAACTGAAATGTTTATTCCATATAAAACATCTGTAAAACAAACACATAATAATAGTGGTGTAACAAATTTTTATATTGTGGCTAAAGCTGGCGTTGACTCAGATTTATTAGCTAATAAAATAGAAAATTTTTTTGACGGATATTATAGAAACAATAATGATTATCAAGTTGTTGCATTTAATATGCAAGCAATGGTTTCAATGGTTTCTAGTATGATTTCAACAATTACAATTGCAATTTCGGTTATTGCAGGTATAGCATTAATAGTTGGTGGAATTGGAGTAATGAATATAATGCTAGTATCTATAACTGAAAGAACTCGTGAAATTGGAACTAGAAAAGCGCTAGGAGCAACAAATTCTTCTATTAGAATACAGTTTATTGTAGAAGCAATTATAATTTGTTTAATAGGAGGAGCTATTGGAATAATCTTTGGAATAATAGGTGGAAGAATTGCGGCTGGAATTTTAGGATATACAACTAGTCCTTCAATATCTAGTATGGTTATTTCGTTATTATTTTCAATGGCAACAGGGGTATTTTTTGGATATTACCCAGCTAATAAAGCTGCAAAAATGAATCCAATAGATGCTTTAAGATATGAATAATTTAAATTTATAGTATAAAAAAGACATACTATCTAGTATATTTTATAAAATTCACAGCCTTTTAAAACATACAATTTACATTTATTTAATAAGGTTACTAAATAATAATTATAAGAGGCTGTGAAATGTATATTAAAAAGAGTTGTAAGTTTTATTAATCAGTTAATTCAAAATATTTAATATATTTTGAAACTTTTTTTTATTTTGGATTGTTTTAATAGTATAAGGAGGTTTTTTATGAAGCAAAACATTGAAGAAGTTATTGAAAAATATGGAGATATGGTTTATAGAATTGCTTTAACACATACAGGTTGTAAAGAAAATGCAGAGGATATTTTTCAAGATGTTTTTATTCGTTATAGTGAAAAATTACTAAAGTTTAAAAATGATGAACATGAAAAGGCTTGGTTAATAAGAGTTACTATTAATAAATGTAAAAATTTATTGGCATCTTCTTGGAATAAAAAAAATGTTGAGTTAAATGAAAATATTAGTTTTGAAACACATGAAGAATTTGATGTAATAAATGCAATTAATAAACTTCCAAAAAATTATAGAACTGTCATATACTTATTTTATTATGAAGGATATAAAATTAAAGAAATAGCTGAAATTTTAAAAATAAATGAAAGTACTATTAAAACTTGGGCTTTTCGTGCAAGAGAATTGCTTAAAGAAAGTTTGGAAGGAGGTTTTTAAAAATGGATAATAAAGAAAAATATAAAAAAATAATTGATAAAATTCATGTATCAGAGGATTTAAAGAAAAAAACATTAAATAAAATTAATAATAGAGTATATAGAAATCATTATATTAAATATTTAGCTACAGGTGCTACCTTATTGCTTGTTATAATGTTTGGAATATATTATGTTCTAGAAATGCCAAAAAATAATAGCAAAAAAAATAGTGATATTTTTTCTTCAACAAATATTTCTATTCATAATCCAACAGTAAGTGTAGAAAATGATTTATCTACTTTTAAAGATATTGATGAATTAAGAAAAATTTTAAAGGAAAATATAGATACTTTAAAAAGAACTACAAATGAGGACTTTATAACTACAGGTGTAGAAGAAGCAAGTACTGAATTTAGTACAAATTTAGAAAATTCAAAAAGTAGTCAAAGTTCTAATAATGATTTTTCAACAACAAATATTCAAGTCGAAGGGGTTGACGAAGCAGATATAATAAAAACAGATGGAAAATATATTTACTATGTTAATAGTAATCTATTGTATATTATTGAGGCAGATACACTAGAAGAAGTAAATAAAATAGATTTTGCAAATACTTCTAGTCTTAACCAAAATTTTTTTATAAATGAAATTTATCTTGTAAATAATAGATTAGTAGTTTTAGGAAATTATTATTATTATGAAACAAGTGTAACATCTGAAAAAAGGCTTTCATATGATATTGAAATAATTAATTCAAATTACTATGCAAAAGCAATTATATTTAATGTTTCAAATCCAAAAAATATTATACAAGAACGTGAAATAAAAATTGATGGAACATATACAAATTCTAGAATGATTGGAAATTGCTTATATTTTATTAGTACAAAAGCACCAGTCTATTATGATAAAATTGAAGATTTTGAAATACTTCCAAGTTATCAAATAAACAATGAAGAAAAGGTATATATTCCTGCAAATAAAATTGTTTATTTTCCTAATACAAATAGCTATCAATATGTAATTATTGCAGGTATTGATATATCAAAAGATGAAGATGTAAATATTGCTAGTTTCTTTGGCTCTTGGCCAGATAAAATTTATGCCAGTGAGAATAATATTTATATTCCACTAAATCAGTATTGGTATGAAAATAATAGTAATTATATTTATAAATTTAGTTTAAAAAATGCAAAAATTGAATATGTTGCAAAAGGATCTTTTGAAGGATATTTAGATAGTCAGTTTTCAATTGATGAATACAACGGATTTTTGAGAATTGCTACTACATCAGGATATGATGATAAATCAACAAATACATTATATACTTTCAATTCAAATTTAGAAGAAGTATCAAAATTAACTGATATTGCAAAAGGAGAAAAAATATATAGTGTTAGATTTATAGGTAAAATTGGATATATAGTTACTTTTGAACAAATTGATCCACTATTTGTAATAGATTTATCAGATCCATATCATCCTGAAATAAAAGGAGAATTAGAAATGCCAGGATATAGTTCATATTTGCACCCTTATGACGAAACACATATTATTGGAATTGGATATAATGTAAAAAGTAATGGATATGGTGGGGTTAAAAATTCAAATATGAAAATTGCAATGTTTGATGTCTCTGATTTAAATAATCCAAAAGAAATGTTTAATACAAGCATAGGAGAAGAAAATGTATATTCAGAATTGAATTACAATCATAAAGCACTTTTTTATAGTAAATCTAAAAATTTGATTGGTTTTCCTATTCAAAGTTCAGGTTATGATTATAGTAAATATACTGATAATTTTACAATATTTGAAATTGATTTAGAAAAAGGATTTATTGTGCATGGAAAAATTGAACAAATTCATGATTTTAGAACAAGTATTAAAAGGGTTATCTATATTGGAGATAATTTATATACATTTTCTGAAAGCTTTATTACAAAATATAATCTCGATACATTTGAAAAATTACAAGAATTAAGAATTTATTAGAATAAAGGATATTACTTAAATTTTTGAGTAATATCCTTTATTTTTTCTCATGTAGTAAATTCGTTCACTATACTTAACATAATCTCATAAAATATATTATTACATTATACAAGAAAGGAGGTTTTTTTTTGGAGTTAAAAGGCAAAAATATTGGATATTGTTTTACTGGTTCATTTTGTACTTTTAAAGTCTCTATAATTGAAATGAAAAAGCTAGTAGAGGAAGGCGCTAATGTTTTTCCGATAATGTCTTTTAATGCCTATCATTTAGATACAAAATTTGGAAAAGCAGATGATTTTATTAAAGAGATTGAAAAAATAACTGGAAATAAAATAATTCATTCTATTCAAGCAGCTGAACCAATTGGACCAAAAAAAATGTTTGATATATTAATAATTGCACCTTGCACTGGAAATACAATTGCGAAACTTGCAAATGATATTATTGATACACCTGTTACTATGGCTACAAAATCTCACCTACGAACAGAAAGACCAGTTGTAATTGCAATTTCTACAAATAATGCATTGTCAGGTGCGGCTGAAAATATTGGAAAATTGCTAAATAGAAAGCATTATTATTTTGTTCCATTTAAACAAGATAATCCTATTCTTAAGCCTAGATCAATAGTTGCTGATTTTAGTTATGTTAAAAAGACTTTAGAATATGCGCTTGATAAAGAGCAAATACAACCAATTATTTTATGAATATAATATAGATTTTTATAATTTCATCTGTTATAATTGTATATGTAATTATAAAAAAGAGGAAAGAAAAATGATAGTTAAACATGATTTTTATATTGGGATGAGAGATATAGACGAAAATAATTTTATAACTGATAAAGGACTTTTAGCAGCGTTAGAAGATACAGGAGGAATTCATTCAGAAATTGCTGGTTTTGGAATTAGCAATTTGCCTAAAACTAAGCGATTTTGGATGATTTTATCATGGCATGTAGAAATCTTAAGAAGACCAAAATTTAATGAAACAATTACCGTTTCTACATGGTCTAAACCATGTAGAAGGCTTTATGTATATCGTGATTTTGAAGTATATGACTCAAATAAAAATTTAATTGCTACTGCTGGTAGTAAATGGGTATTTATAAATACAGAGAATAATTCAATTGTAAAAGCTACTGATGAAATGTTTAAATCTTATGAGATTGAGCCAACTAAATCTAGTACGAATCCATCTTTACTAGAAAAGCTAAAAGAACCCCAAAAATATTCTAATGTAGTTAACTATACTATTAATAAACAGATGATAGATATAAATGGTCATGTTCATAATTTAGATTATTTAGACTTAGCTTATATGACTTTACCAGAGGAAATTTATAAAGTAGAATTTAATAAAATTGATGTAATGTATAAAAAAGAAATTAAATTAGGTGAAATGGTTAAATGTTTCTATTCTTATGAAGGGAAAAGTCATATTGTTACAATAAAAAGTGAAGATGAAAAAATTCTTCATTCAATTATAAAATTTGAATAATTATGTATTAAATTAATTAAAATTTTATATTTAGTAATTAGCGATAGTTGTGTGATAAATTTTTGTTACAATTTACGGCTTATATAAATTTATAAAAAGTTAAAAAATATATAATACTTAATCTATACTTCTATGTTATTGGTTTGAACGGAGCCTCTAATTATTACTATTGCTAATTACTACTTGAATAAAAATTATGATAAAAGATAATATATAAAAAATAATAATTTAAGATTTTTACATTAAAATAGGAGGAATAAAATGATAAATTCTACTGAAAACCCGGATTTTGTAAATGATTTTTTAGATTATTCTTCAATAATTTTGAACAAATCTAAAAATAGTATAAAGGAATATAATTATGACATTCTACATTTTTTAAAATTTATTAAATTTAGATTTGGATTGTCAAACGTAAAAGATGAAGAAGATATAAAAACAATAAACATAGGGGATTTATCACTTGACATTTTAAATAAAGTACAATTAGAAGATATACACGCTTTTTTATCATATTTAAGAAATACTTATAATAGTAAGCCAGCAACCCTAGCTAGAAAAACTTCAACTATTAGAATTTTTTTCCAATATTTATGTAATAAATCGAAAAAAATTCCAAACAATCCAACAGTAGATTTAGAAAGTCCTAAAATTGGAAAAAGATTACCTAAATATTTAACTTTAGAAGATAGTGAGAAATTATTAGATGCTGCTAAGAAGCCTACTCTTAAATCAAATGGTAATCATGATAATTCTTATAGAAATTTTACAATAATAACACTATTTTTAAATTGTGGCTTACGTTTATCTGAGCTTGTAGGTATAAATATAAAAGATATAGATTTTTTTGATAATAAACTAAATGTTATAGGAAAAGGAAACAAAGAACGTGTTATATATTTAAATGATGCATGTGTAGATGCTTTAAAAAAGTACATTGAAATTAGACCTAAAGAAGGTATTCAATTTAGTGATAAAGATGCTTTATTTTTAAGTGAACAGAAAAAAAGGATTAGTAGAAGAACTGTACAATATATTATAAAAAATGAATTAAATAAGGCAGGTATTGATCCAAATAAATATTCTGTACATAAATTAAGACATACAGCAGCAACTTTAATGTATCAGTATGGTAATGTTGATATAAGAGCTCTGCAACTTTTATTAGGTCATGAAAGTATTGCCACAACGCAAATTTATACTCATGTAAATAATGAACAAATACGTTTAGCCATTGAAAGTAATCCTTTAGCTAGAAGAAAATAGATATTTACAAGCAAAATGACAAATAACTGTTGACGATAATAAAAAATGGTGATAAAATATGTGTGTTGCTTAATATAAAGAAGAAAGGAGAGTTATATGGAATTAGGAAGTGTCAAAAAAATTGTTGAGACTGAAAGACAAGCAGAAGAAATTATTAATAATGCTAAAGAGCAGGCAAAAAAAATAGTACAAAAGGCTATTGATAGTAAAAGTCAAAAAGAATTATTTGCTAAGAACAGAGTTGAAGAAAAAATAAAACAGCTAGAAGAAAGAGCTAAAGTAGACAATGCAGATAGAATTCGAAAAATTAGCGAAACAACTCAGGAAGAATGTAGGAGAATTGTTGAAAAATCTAGTGAAAAAATGCAAACTGCTGTTAATGCAATTTTTAAAGAGGTGATTAGTTAAAATGTCAATAGCAAAAATGAATAAAGTTACAATAATAGGAACGAAAGATAAACAAGAAAAAATTATAAAAGATATAATGAAGAAAGGTTTTATTCAAGTTGATAATAACTCTAATTTAGCTTATGACGAGGAATATAAAGATATTTTTAATAAAGTTGATAATAATCAGGAAATTGCTTTATTAAATAATAAAAAGGTACAAGTTGAAAAAGCTATTAATATTATTAATAGAGTTAACAAATTGAAAAAACCATTTTTTTATTCTAAACCTAATTATGTAGAACTAACCGAAAATGAAGCAGATAGCTTATATAAAGAAGCTGAACAAATTATTAATTTTCAAAATGAAATTTCTAAACTTGAATGGGATTGTGTAGATTTTGAAAATAGAAAACAAGAATTAATACCATGGAAAAGTTTAGATATTTCAGCAGATTTAATGTCCTTAAAACATATAAAAATTATATTGGGAAAAGTTTCTATTAACTATCAACTAGAACAAATTGAATTGGCTTTAAGTAGAGAAGTTAATAAATACTCAATTAATCTTGTAAATAAGGACAAGCAATTTACTTATATAGTTATAATTACAAATGAAGAAAATGAGAATTTGGCTAGAAGAGTATTAAAAGCGTATGATTTTAGTGAAGAAAATGTAATAGATAAAGAAAAAACTATAGTTCAAAAAATTAATGATATAGACATTGAGATTAGAAAAATTGAGAATAAAATTGAAAATTTAACAAAAAAAATTATTCCTGATAAATTATCTAAATTTGAAAATCTATATGATTATTTATCAAACCAAAAAGAATTAAAAATAGTTGAAAATAATATTGTTACGACAAAAAATACATTTTATTTAGAAGGATGGATTCCAGCAGGAATTAAAATTAAAAATGATAAAACATATATTATAAAATATAGAGAGCCTGAAGAAAACGAAAATTATCCTGTATATGTTAAAAATAGTAAGTTTGTTACTCCATTCCAAAGCATTACAAATATGTATAGTGTACCAAATAGAAATGAGTTAGATCCAAATCCTATTATGACAATATTTTTCATTATCTTTTTTGGTATGATGCTTAGTGATGCTGGATATGGAATAATATTAACATTGTTTGCTGCTTTCATTGTAAAAAAGGCAAAATACAAAAAAGGTGAAGGAAGCCTTATGAAGCTATTAATACCTTGTGGTATTTCAACAATATTTTGGGGATTATTATTTGGAAGCTTTTTTGGAGATTTAATAAAAATAACACCAATAATAAATCCATTAATAGATGTTATGCAACTTATGGGACTTTCTCTACTTCTTGGAATAATTCATATGTATATAGGTATGTTTATGAAAGCAATTGAGCTTGTAAAAGAAAAGAAAATTTTTTCAGCTATATTTGATGTTGGCTTATGGTATATTACTTTAACAGGAACTTTCTTATTAGTAATACCAATAATTGCTGGAGATATAGGAGTTTGGTCTGTGATAGGTAAATATTTAGCTATTGTTGGTATGATAGGATTAGTATTAACACAAGGAAGAACTAAAAAAGGTATTTTTGGAAAATTGATAGGAGGAATTGGTGGACTTTATAATATTACAAGTTATTTTGCTGATGTTCTTTCATATTCAAGATTAATGGCTTTATGTTTATCAACAGGTGTTATAGCTCAAGTTGGTAATTTACTTGCTAAAATGGTAAATCCAGTATTTGGAGTATTAATAGCTTTAATTGTACATGCAATAAATATTGCAAATAGTGCATTAGGTTCTTATGTTCATACAAGTAGATTACAATATGTAGAATTTTTTGGTAAATTTTATGAAGGTGGAGGAACCGAATTTCAACCACTAAAATGTAAAAATAAATATACAAATATTGAGGAGGAATTTTAATTATGGAATTTTTAGAAGGATTAGCTAATGGACAATTTTTAGCAATTTTAGGAGCTGCAATAGCAGTTATCTTTGCAGGAATGGGATCTGCAAAAGGAACTTCAATAGCAGGACAAGCTGCTGCTGGAGCAATTTCAGAAGATTCAAGTAAATTTGGTAAATTACTTGTATTACAATTATTACCTGGTACACAAGGATTATATGGCTTTATTATTGCATTCTTAATATTAACAAAAGCAGGAATTTTAGGTACTGCTGTCGAACTAACAACTGGACAAGGATTTCAATTATTAGCATCAGGACTTGCTGTAGGTGTTGTAGGATATATTTCAGGAATTTATCAAGGAAAAGCTGCAGCCGCTGGTGTTGGAATAGTATCTAAAAAATCAGAAGAACTTGGTAAAGCAATTACATTAGCAGCTATAGTAGAAACATATGCATTACTAGGATTACTTATTTCATTCTTAGCCTACAATGGTGTAAACGTAGGATAATAAAGGAGGGAATACTTTGGAAGAAGAAGTAATTTTAAGCAAAATTTTAGAAGATGCAAATGCTGAAGCTACAAAAATTTTAGAAGATGCCCAAAAACAAGCTAGAGAAATTGAAGAAAAACAAAGAGAGCAAATTTCTAAAAATACTGAAGATGCTATGCAAGTTCTTGAAGACAAAATTAAAAGGGAAGTTGAAATTGAAATAGAAAAAGCAGAGTTAGAATCAAGAACTGAAATTCTTACTAAAAAACAAGAACAAATAAGAATTGTAAAAGAAAAGGTACAACAAAAACTCAGAGATTTAGATGTACAAGAATTATGTGACATTTATAAAAGATTTATTTCTAGATTTTCAAATAAAGAGAATATAGAAATTGTTCTTCAAGAAAAAAATAAAGAAGCTATTTCAAAAGAATTAAAGACTCTTGGAGTACGTATTTCTGATGAAACACCTGATTTTACTTATGGAATAATAATTAGAGACGGCAATGTTGAGTATAACTATTGTTTTGAAGAAATAATGAATTTTAATAACGAAAAAATAGAAAAATTAATAGCAAATATTTTGTTTAGTTAGGAGTGATAATATTGTCAGAAGAAATTTTTCCATATGAAGTATCTAAAATAAGATTAAAAGAATTAAATTTATTAACTAAACATGAATTAGAAAATATGGCAGATGAAACTGATATTAATAAAATTATTTCAATACTTATAGAAAAAAGGTATGTTTTTGATACAATAGATAAAATTGAGGATTTTGAAATTGTTTTAAAAAAGAAAACAGAAAAGTTATATAATTTAATTAAGGAACTAATTCCAAATACTAAATTTGCCAATATATTTTTATGTAAAAATGATTATCATAATTTAAAATTAATTTTAAAGGCTAATATTATAGGGAAAGATTATAAAGATTATCTTATAGATCTTGGGACAATAGAAGTTTCTAAAATTGAAAGTGCAATAGAAAATAAAGATTATAGCGTATTTTCAGAACAAATGCGTCAAGGTGTTCAAATGATTTTTGATACACCAGAATATATGAATAATCCATATATTATTGATTGTATACTTGATGCTAAGAATTATGAAGAAATGCTATCTATTTCTAGAGAAACAAAAAGCGATTTTATAATAAAATACGTAAAAAGAGTAATTAATTTAACAAATATAAAAACTTTTTTTAGAATTTTTAGGAAGTTTAGTCGTGATAAGAAGATATTTGATTTAGCATATATAGAAGGCGGAAGTATAAGAAAAAATGTATTTATGGAAAGTTTTAGTCAAGATTTACAAAACTCAAAATTAAAAAGCGAAGTTTATAAAGAAATTTATGATGAAGCTTTATATAATCCAGAAACTTTTGATAAGTTCTGCGATAATTATATTATGTCATATATGAAGGAAGCTAAATTAAAGGCTCTAACAATTGAACCTATTGTTGCTTATATTTATGGAAAAGAAACTGAAATAAAAAATATTAGAATTCTTTTTACAGGAAAAGTTAATAATATTAGTCCTCAAATAATAAAAGAAAGGTTTAGAGAAAGTTATGTATAAAGTTGCAGTTATTGGAGATAAAGAATCAATACTTGGTTTTTCAGCAATAGGTATAGATATATTTCCAGCATATAATGAGCAAGAAGCAAAACAAATTATACATGATTTAGAAGCTCAAAATTATGGGATTATATATATTACAGAAAAATTAAGTTTGTTAATAAATGATGAAATTGAAAAGTATAGAGCTAAATATATACCAGCTATTATAACAATACCTGGTAATTCAGGAAGCCTAAATATTGGAACAAATAAAGTTAAAGAATATGCTAGAAAAGCTATTGGAGTAGATATAGTTTTTAAAGATGAAAATGAAACTATGGAATAGCAAATTCATATAAAAAGAAAGGAATGGGATTAAATTTGAAGGAAGGAAAAATAGTAAAAGTATCAGGACCACTTGTAGTAGCAGAAGGTATGGAAGAGTCAAATATGTTTGATGTTGTAAAAGTATCTCATAATAACCTTATTGGAGAAATTATTAAGATGGAAAATGACAGAGCATCAATCCAAGTTTATGAAGAAACGTCAGGCATAGGTGTTGGTGAAAGTATACATCCTACAGGAATGCCACTTTCAGTTGAATTAGGCCCTGGAATGCTTACATCAATTTATGATGGAATACAAAGACCACTTGACAGAATTTACGAAAGTATTGGAAAAAACATTGAAAGAGGTATAGAAGTAAATTCTCTAAATAGAGAAAAGAAATGGGCTTTTAAACCAAAAAAGAATATTGGAGATAAAGTTAGATCTGGAGATATAATAGGTACTGTTCAAGAAACAAGGATAATTGAATGTAGAATAATGGTTCCATATGGTATTGAAGGAAAAATTAAAGATATTAAGAGTGGAGAATTTACAATTACGGATATAATATGTATTGTAGTTGACGAAAATGAAAAAGAACATGAAATTACAATGATGCAAAAATGGCCTGTTAGAAAGCCGAGACCAATAAAACAAAAATTATCACCAAATGATATGTTAATTACAGGACAAAGAATAATAGATACTTTTTTCCCAATTACCAAAGGTGGTACTTGTGCGATACCAGGAGCTTTTGGTAGTGGAAAAACAGTTATTCAGCACCAACTTGCAAAATGGGCGGATGCAGATATAATTGTTTATGTTGGTTGTGGAGAACGTGGAAATGAAATGACAGAAGTTTTAACAGAATTTCCAGGCTTAATAGATCCTAGAACAAAAGAATCATTAATGAATAGAACCGTATTAATTGCAAATACTTCAGATATGCCGGTTGCAGCTAGAGAGGCATCTATTTATACAGGTATAACAATTGCTGAATTCTATAGAGATATGGGATACAATGTAGCTTTAATGGCAGATTCTACATCAAGATGGGCAGAAGCTTTAAGAGAAATGAGTGGAAGACTAGAAGAAATGCCTGGAGAAGAAGGATATCCTGCATATTTAAGTTCAAGAATAGCAGAATTTTATGAAAGAGCAGGAAGAGTAGCGTGTTTAAGTAGTGATGAAGAAACTAGAGAAGGAACTTTAAGTGTTGTTGGTGCTGTATCACCTCCAGGAGGAGATATTGCTGAGCCTGTAAGTCAAGGTTCTCTAAGAATAGTTAAAGTATTTTGGGGCTTGGATGCAAATTTAGCTTATAAAAGACATTTTCCTTCAGTTAATTGGCTTACAAGTTATTCATTATATAAAGAAAAATTAGACAAATGGGCAAAAGAAAATATTAGTGAAGAATTTGTAATACTTAGAAATGAAGCAATGAAAATTCTACAAGAGGAAGCAAAGCTTCAAGAAATTGTTCAATTAGTTGGTATTGATGCTGTATCTAGTAAAGATAGAGTAACATTAGAAGTTGCAAGATTAATTAGAGAAGATTATTTAGCACAAGATGCTTTTGATGAAGTTGATTGTTATACTTCTAGTAGAAAACAAGCTAAAATGATGAAATTAATCTTTGAATTTAAAGATGCTTTATCAAATGCTGTAGAAAATGGTGTAAAAGTTGATGATTATATAAAGCTAGATTATGTATCTAAAATAGGAAAAGCAAAACTAGTTGAAGAAAGTAAAGTTGATGAAGAATTCAAAAAGATTGAAGATTCAATAAAGCCAGAAACAGAAAAATTAATGAAAGGATTGGAGTAATATGATAAAAGAATATAAATCAATAAAAGAAGTTGCAGGACCTTTAATGTTAATTGACTGTGTAGATGGTGTTAAATATGATGAATTAGGGCAAATAAAACTTCAAAATGGAGAAACAAGATTATGTAAGGTTTTAGAAGTAAATGAAAATAAGGCTTTAGTTCAGTTATTTGAAAATGCTAGTGGAATAAATCTTGAAGAAAGTAAAGTTAGGTTTTTAGGAAAAGGACTTGAATTTGGCGTATCAAAAGATATTTTAGGTAGAGTATTTAACGGAATGGGACAGCCAATAGATGGAAAACCTAATATTATTCCAGATCAAAAATTAGATATTAATGGAAAGCCAATAAATCCTACAGCTAGAATTTTTCCATCTGAATTTATTCAAACAGGTGTATCATCTATTGATGGATTAAATACTTTGGTAATTGGTCAAAAATTACCGATATTTTCTGCATCTGGATTACCACATGCAGAGCTTGCAGTACAAATAGCTAGGCAATCTAGAGTTTTAAAAAGAGATTCAAAATTTGCTGTTGTTTTTGCAGCTATTGGAATTCCATTTGAAGATGCACAATATTTTGTAGATAGCTTAGAAGAAACAGGAGCTATAAATAGATCTGTTATGTTTATTAACTTAGCAAATGATCCAGCAGTTGAACGTATTTCTACACCTCGTATGGCTTTAACTGCTGCAGAATATTTAGCTTATGAGGAAGGTATGCAAGTTTTAGTTATAATGACGGATATTACTAATTATGCTGAAGCTTTAAGAGAAATTTCTTCTGCAAGAAAAGAAATACCAGGAAGACGTGCATATCCAGGGTATTTATATACAGATTTAGCTACAATTTATGAAAGAGCTGGAAAAATTAAAGGAAAACCTGGTTCAGTTACAATGATACCTATTTTAACAATGCCTGAAGATGATAAAACACACCCAATCCCAGACTTAACTGGATATATTACTGAAGGTCAAATAATACTAAGTAGAGAATTATACAAAAAAGGTTGTACGCCACCAGTTGATGTTTTACTTTCACTTTCACGTTTAAAAAATGAAGGAATAGGTGAAGGAAAAACAAGAGAAGATCATTCAGGGGTTTTAAATCAAATTTTTGCTGCATATTCAAGAGGTAAAGATGCAAAAGAATTAATGTCTATTTTAGGTGAAAGTGCGCTTTCAGAATTAGATATATTATATGCTAAATTTGCAGATGAATTTGAAGAAAAATTCTTATCTCAAGGATTTGAAACAAATAGAACAATTGAGGAAACTTTAAACTTAGGTTGGGATTTACTTTCTAAATTACCTAAAAACGAATTAAAACGTGTTAAAGATAAATATATAGAAAAGTATTATAAAGAAATTTAAGTATTTATAGAAAGGAATGTGATTTCAAATGGCAATTCTTAATGTTAATCTAACACGTGTTGAAAGTATGAATTTAAAAAAATCTTTACAAACAGCTAAACGTGGACACAAGCTTTTAAAAGATAAGTTAGATGAATTAATTAAAAAATTAATTCAATTAGTACAGGAAAATCATGTATTAAGAATAAAACTAGACAAAATGCTTGCAAATGCGTATCAAAATTTTATGCTTGCTGAAGCTGTTATTAGTGAAGAATACTTAGCAGAGTCATTAATTATTCCTAAAAAATCAATAGGGATTGATATTAGTGAAAAAAGCATTATGAGTGTTAAAATACCAAAATATAATTTTAATATATCTGATAATAATGATAATAGTGCAATTTATGGTTTTGCATATACTACATCCGAATTAGATATGGCAATTGATAAATTTTCAGATTTAACTGAAATTTTACTTAGGCTTGCAGAAAATGAAAAATCCATTGATTTAATTGCTCAAGAAATAGAAAAAACTAGAAGAAGAGTAAATGCATTAGAAAACGTTATGATTCCTAATTATATAGATACAATTAAATATATAGGTATGAAACTTGCTGAAAACGAAAGATCAAATACTTCTAGATTAATGAAAGTAAAAGAAATGATTACTAAAAAAAACCAGTAAAATTTATTTAGAAATATATATTTTTATATTTAAGTGAAATAGCAGTTTATATTGCTATTTTTCTTATTTTGTGGTATAATAAATTATTATTGTATTTTAAGGAGAAAAGTTTTATGATTGAGCTTAAACTTGATGAGGTAATGTTTGTATTTAATAAAATGAAAGAAGGTTTACCAGGAACAGAAATACAGCAAATAGCAGGGTTTAGTTTAAATAATCAAAAATTAGTCCGTATAACTAACTATATTTTTTGGGCTCATGGAGACGAACTTAGTAGAGATAGTTATGAAGAAAAGAAGAAATTAAGAATAAGATCTCTTTTGCAAAATGGATTTGTAGGTAATCAAGAAAATAGTAATCAGGATTTATTAGACCCTAGTGAGCAAGTTAAACCTAGTGTTCATTTAAAGCCCAAAGATAGAATGAATATAAAAAAAGAACAAGAAGAAAGATATATTAGAAATTATATATTTTATTTAGTATGTAATAGATTAGGAATAAAAACGAAGGGAATTGCTGAACTATTGAATAGTAGCATTGATTCAATTTATTATGGAAAAAATAAAATAGACAAATTGATAGATCATGAAGAGGAAGAAGAATTAGTTAATAAAATTTTTCCTGATGTTCAAAGAAAAATATATATATTATATTTAATATATAGTAGAAGTGGAATGTCTTTAAATGATATAGCTGAACAGATTCAATTTAATGATTTTTCAGTACTTTCAAATTTGGTAGATTGGGGAAAAAATAATATAGATCAGGATGAAGCGGAAAGAGAGGTTAATAGAATAATTGTAGCTTTATCATTATCAAAATTAGGATTAGATAATGAAACAATACATATAATTTTAAAAAATCTTTATGATTTTAATTTTGAAAGATTATTAAATAGATTAAATACCTATGCTGAAGCTAATAATATAGATAATAAAGATGTTTTAGAAATAATAAATAGAATTTGTGATTATTTAAAAGAAGGAAAGTCATTTGAAGAAATAGGTACACAATTAACAGAAGATGGAGAACAGTCTTTTGCTGAATTTTTAAAAAAAGAACTAAATGGAGTAAACATTCAAGAAACAATTCAAGAGTATAATAAAATACAAGAGTATAATAAAATGCTTGAAAATATCAGAAAAGCAGAAATAAAAGAAAGAGATGAGGCTGAAAGTGAAGAAAGAAAATTTAGAAAAAAAGGATCTAAAGATTTACAACAAGAAGAAGATTTGCAAAATTATATTGTATATTTAGCTTGTATAAAGTATTTAAATCATAGAGAAAAAGAAAAGTTTGAAGGAAACAAAGAACAGAAAGATGATTTAGAAAATCTAATCAAAGAAATAGTTCAAACTTTTTCTAGTGATACTGAAAGAAGAGCAGTGAAAATTTTAGAAAGATTGATGAATATTGGAAATAAAGCAAATAATGCAACACAACAAGCATACTTAAACTTATTAGCAAGATTAAGGAGTATTTTAGAAGAAGAAGCAGGGAAAATATGCAATAATATATTAAATCATAAAACTTCTAATGAAGAATTATTAGATAATAAAAGAATTGCAAAATCAAAAATTGCTACAGCAAAAGCTGCAGCAAGAAAAATTGCACAAGACTTTTTAATGAAAAAAAAATTATTAGAAGAAGACTATGATAATTTTGGTTTTAAATTATCATACAAAAATAATAAACAAAGTAGAGAGTCTACTGTAAAAAAAGATAGTAGGAATGAAATAGATGTAGATAATCTAAAAGCTGAATTAATAAGATTACAAAGATTAGCTATGTATAGAATAATTGAAGAAAGAGGGAAAAGAGCAAAAGAACCTTTTAGTAATGATGGAGCAACAAATAAAGCTCAAGATATTCCTTTTAACCAGATTTATGAAAGACGTAAACAAATAATAAAGGATCAAACAGCTAAATACGTAAAGCATACATATTATGCAAACAATGGTGGTGAAGAAGATATTTTTAAAGATTTTATTGATGTAGTTGAAAAACTCCGCGATTGTGGTGTAACAATTGATACTGCATCAATTAACACTATAATAGAAATTTATAGAACTCAATCAGGAATAAAATCAAGAATAGATATTAAAGCTATTAAATATTTAATTCAATGTGCTTTTAAAGAAAATGGACTTAGAGGAGTAAATTCATTATGTAATTCATTAGGAGAGGTTTTACAAGGAACAGAACTTTATTCAAGTTTAAAAAAGTTCGAACAAAATAGTAAGATGATAGAAGAAAAATAAGTAATAAATCTTTAAGTGAACTTGAATGTTTATTAGATTTAGGATAGAAATTTACATAACATTGATAAAAAGTATTGCAATTATAATGAAATTGTGATATTATATAAATAGATTTGTAAAATATAAATTATATTAGGAGGAATAAAAATGGAACTAGATAAGGAATTTATAGATGCTCGAGATGATGCTTCAAGAGCTGTTTGGAATATGTTAATTAATAATGGGATACCTAATGACAAGATACATTTATATCATCAACATATTATGTCAGGAGTGGTAACTACTGGGGGCTATAGAGAATTAATAATAGAGTGTTCGAATTCACAAGAAAGAATAAATGAAATGATTACTAGAGCAAGTCAAGCTATTTTAAGTAATAGGCAAAGAAAGCCTAGAGAAGAACTTCGTGATCGTTAAATATAGTAATTTATAAAAAGATTTAAGTTAAATTTATAACTTGAATCCTTTTTATTTTGTCTAAAACTTTTTTGAACCTTATGGACTACAATATAAAAGTATTACTTTTATATTGTAGTATTAATATGCTTTTTTATAAAATATTTGATTATTTTATTTCAACTATTTTATGAGTATAATCCAAGTTTGCTAGTCCAGAATTTGAGCCATAGCCTAAAGTATATATATTTGTAGCTAAAATATCTTTTGATATCATATTTTTAAGCATTGGATCAAAATTTGTTTCCATAAATTTTTTTAAGGAAATAATTATCTTAAGTTTAGAATTATTTGAAGCAATTGCAGAAATAATTCTTTTTCCATGTTTATTAAAACCTAGTACTCTAATATAAGGAGTAACTCTTTTAGATATATTAATATCTCTTTGCTTAATTCCTAGTAAACTATAAAGTAAAATTCTACGTATTCTAGTTTCGGCATATCGTTTTGTTTTTATATTAAGAAGAAGTGTTTCTAAATTTGATGAATTATTAGCTGCTTCTTTTATCCTAAATTCAAGTCCTTCAGATACATCTGGTAAATTAGAAATTTCTTGTACAGTCATTCTTCTTAAATTATATAAAATTTCTTTTTCGAAAACAGATAAATTTTTTATTAGTTCTTTATTTTTCATTTTTTGTTCTAAAAGATCGTAAGTTTCATAAGGAACAACATAATGTATATTTTTATTTTGTTCAATCATAGTTCTAATAGCAGTTGCGCTTGCAATACCATTTTTAACTGTATTACTATTATATTCACTATAATCTCTTTTCATAGTAATTGGTTTAATTGTACTTTTATATTTCTTTAAAGCTTTTAAATATTCGATAGCTAAAATATTATTTGAACCTTGTAAAATCTCTTTATATTTTTGAGATGAACCAAAATACATTGATGTAGCAAGTTCACGAGCTTTTGCGTATGAAAGTCCTGATTTTAATTGTTTTGATATTAAACTTGAAAACTCTTTAGGTTCTTTATAAAGAAATGAAGCTATTTCATTTAATGGTTCAATTTTACCTATTTCAGAGCCAAATGAGATGTAATCAACAATTCCAAGAGAATTAAAGATTTTTATTGCACCATTTGCAAAATTCTCTGCACTTGAAATTGCATATAGTGTAGGTAATTCTATTACTAAATCGATTCCAGATTTTAAAGCCATTTCAGCCCTTGTCCATTTATCTACTAAAGCGGTATCGCCCCTTTGAGTAAAATTACCACTCATAATTGCTATTGTAAAAGAAGTCTTTGTAAGTTGTTTTGAATAGTTTAAATGGTGTAAATGTCCATTATGAAATGGATTATATTCAGATACAATACCTAAAATCTCATTCAAATAAAATCACCACCCTATATTGTAAAAATTAAAATTAATTGATATAATAATATCATATATAAAAAAAAAAAACAATGCAAAGGGAAATCTAATGAAAAAAGTTATTATTTATACTGATGGTGCATGTTCTTGTAATCCTGGCCCACGGTGGTTGGGGAGCTATATTAATATATGGAGATGTAAAAAAAGAAATTTCTGGCTCAAAAAAAGAAACTACAAATAATGTTATGGAAATTACTGCTGTTTTAGAAGCTTTAAAATTATTAAAAGAATCTTGTGAAGTTGAGATTTATAGTGATAGTGCTTATGTGGTAAATACTTTTAATAAAGGTTGGATTCATAATTGGCAACAAAATAATTGGAAAACTTCTTCTAAAGAACCTGTTAAAAATAAAGAACTTTGGGAGGAATTATTAGGTTTAACTAAAAATCATAAAGTAAGTTTTATTAAAGTAAAAGGTCATAGTACAGATGACCTTAATAATAGATGTGATTTTTTAGCAACTTCTGCAATAAAAATGATTTAATTTGAAAGGATAATGTATATGCTAATAATAGGAATAACTGGAAATTCTGGTTCACGGAAAATCAACTGTATGTAAATTAATTTCTAAAATTGCAGACGCAAAAATTATTGATGCTGATGAAATTGCTAAAAATATGGATTATCCAAATTCTGAATATGTTACTGAAATATCAAAGTTATTTGGAGATAAAGTATTAGATACAATTGGAAGTTTAAATAGAAAAAAATTAGCAAATCTAATCTTTAATAATTTTGATAATAAATTAGAACTTGATAAAATTACCTTTAAATTTGTTGTTCAAGAAATATTAAGAATTATAGAGAAATGTGATGAAACTGGGGAAAAAATTGTTTTACTTGATGTTCCACTTTTATATGAATCAAACCTAAATAAAAAATGTGACATTGTAATTTCAGTTGTAGCTAGCACAAATAATAAATTGGAGAGAATAAAAGTAAGAGACAAAATTGATGATAAAACAGCCAAATTAAGGTTATCTATTCAGAAAGATGATGATTTTTATTATAGAAATTCTGATATTGTTATTGAAAATAATGGGAATTTAGAATTATTACAAAAAAATATAGAAAGGATTTTACTTAAATTTAAAATAAAATGAAAGTTGAAGAATTTAATTATGAATTGCCAAAAGAATTAATTGCACAAACACCTTATAATAAAAGAGATGAAGCAAGATTAATGGTATTAGATAGAAAAACTAAAACATTTGAACATAAAGTTTTTAGAGATATTATCGATTATTTAAATAAAGGAGATTGCTTAGTAATTAATGATACAAAAGTAATACCAGCAAGAATTTTTGGGAAAAAAGAAACAGGAGCTAATGTTGAATTTTTACTTTTAAAAAGACTAGAAGGAGATGATTGGGAAGCAATGGTACGTCCTGGAAATAAATTAAAACCAGGAACAAAGGTACTATTTGGAGATGGAATATTAAAAGCTCAAATTTTAGATGTTTTTGAAGGTGGTAACAGAAGAGTAAAATTTGAATATAAAGGAATTTTTAATGAAATTTTAGATCAAATTGGATTAATGCCTCTTCCACCATATATTAAAGAAAAATTAAAAGATAAAAGTAAATATCAAACAGTTTATGCCAAATATGATGGATCTAGTGCTGCTCCTACAGCTGGTTTACATTTTACTAATGAATTATTAGAAAAAATAAAAGATAAGGGTATTGAAATTGCAAAAGTGACTCTTCATATTGGTATAGGGACATTTAGACCTGTTAAGGTAGAGAACGTTGAAGATCATAAGATGCATTCAGAACATTATTATATAAAAAAAGATGATGCTAATAAAATAAATTTAGCAAAACAAACTGGTCATAGGGTTATATCTGTTGGAACAACGTCTTGTAGAGTATTAGAATCTGTTTCAAATGAACAAGGTTTAGTACATGAGGCTGAAGGAGATACTGATATTTTTATTTATCCAGGCTATAAATTCAAGTGTATTGATTCTCTTATTACAAATTTTCATTTACCCGAATCTACTCTTATTATGTTAGTTTCAAGTTTAGCTGGGAGAGATTTTGTATTTAAAGCATATAATGAAGCTGTAAAAAAAAAATATAAATTTTTCAGTTTTGGTGATGCAATGATTATTATTTAATTCAAAAATAGAAAGGGAAGAATAATGGAACAAGCAATTACATATGAACTATTACATATTGATAGAAATTCTGGAGCAAGAAGAGGAATTGTACATACTCCACATGGAGATATACAGACACCAATTTTTATGCCTGTAGGAACTCAAGCCACAGTAAAAGCAATGACTCCAGAAGAATTAAGTGATGAGGTATATGCGCAAATTATTTTAGCAAATACATATCATTTATTTTTAAGACCAGGTCATATTTTAATCAAAGAAGCTGGTGGCTTGCATAAATTTATGAATTGGAATAAACCAATTTTAACAGATAGTGGTGGATTTCAGGTCTTTAGTTTAGGTGCTTTAAGAAAAATTACAGAAGAAGGAGTTGAATTTCGTTCACATTTAGATGGAAGTAAACAATTTATTAGTCCTGAAATAGCTATAGAAATTGAAGAGGCTCTAGGATCTGATATTATGATGGCTTTTGATGAATGCTGTCCATATCCTTCTTCATACGAATATACCAAAAATTCAATGGAAAGAACTACAAGATGGGCTGCACGTTGCAAAAAGGCACATAAAAATTTAATTAATCAAGGATTATTTGGAATTATTCAGGGAGGTTTTTTTGAGGATTTAAGAGAGAAAAGTGTAAAAGACTTAATTGAAATGGATTTTCCAGGATATGCTATTGGTGGAATTAGTGTTGGTGAACCAAAAACAGAATTTTTAAGAATACTGAGACATACAGCCAAATTAATGCCAGAAAACAAACCTAGATATTTAATGGGAGTAGGTTCACCAGATTATTTAATAGAAGCTGCTTTAGCAGGAATTGATATGTGTGATTGTGTTTTACCAACTAGGATAGCTAGACATGGTACTGCAATGACTTCTTGCGGAAAAGTTGTTGTTAGAAATGCTACTTTTGAAAGAGATTTTACTACTTTGGATGAAGAATGTGATTGCT
The DNA here is from genome assembly GCA_017530505.1 of Clostridia bacterium. Lineage (GTDB taxonomy): Bacteria > Bacillota > Clostridia > TANB77 > CAG-508 > Scatovivens. Next base: position 26,753 of record JAFXMI010000009.1, read on the forward strand.
ATACTTGTAAAAATTATACTAAAGCTTATATTAGACATTTATTAAATGTTAAGGAAATTTTAGGAGTAAGACTTCTTTCAATTCATAATTTAAGATTCTTGACTAAATTAATGGATAGAGTTAGAATAGAAATTGAAAATGATAATTTAATTGGATTTAGAGAAGAGTTTTATAAAAAATATGGATATTCTATAGGGGGATAAGTAATGAATTTAGAAGAAAGTAATGAGTTTCAAAAAAATCAAAATAAAAATGAAGTAAATAAGAAAATATTATTAATTTCAATATTTTTTTGTGCTATTTTGATATTTATTTTAATTTTAGCAATTTTTTATATTAGATATAAAGATTCTTTAGAACTTAAATTTTATATAGATGGAGTGCAAAAAAATATAAGTAAAACCTTATTTATAAATCAAAATGACGTTGATTATGTTAATATTAAAGAATTTTCTGAAATGCTGGGATATACTTATACTAAAGGAGAATATCAAAAGTATAATGAAAATGAAGATAGTTGCTATATTAATAATGATTTTGAAGTTGTTGCAATAACGGCAGATTTAAATTATTTTACAAAGTATATACAAGTAAAAAATGGTTCTGATGTAACAACAGAAGCAGGTCCTTTTGGAACTAATATTAGTGTTAAATCTCAAAATGGAAAATCTAATACTTTTCATATTGAAAAACCAGTAAAATTAATTAATGATCAATTATATATACCATTTGATTTATTAACAGATGCTTATAATGTTTCTGTAGATTTAAAAGAACAAAATAGAATTAAAATTTATACATTACCATTTCTATTTAAGAATTATATGAAAATTGCTGGAACATTAGGTTATAATTCAATAAGCGGAATATACGAAAACATTAGAGCTATCCCATATAATTTATTAGTTGTTGGAAATAATGGATTGTATGGTGTTGTTGATTTTTCTCAAAATAATAAGCAAATATTAAGTGTAAAATATGAAAATTTAGAGTTTATACAAAATTCACAAGAATTTTTTATGAGTGCAGATAGTACAGTTGGTTTATTAGATAAAAACGGAAAAACAATAATTAAACCAATGGAATATGATGAAATTTCAATCTTAGATGAGGTTAAGCAATTATATTTAGTTAATAAAGATGGAAAATATGGTGTATTAAATAGAAGTGGTGATATTATAGTACATGTTGATTATGATAGAATTGGATTAAAAAATATAAATGATTTTGGTAATAATATTGAAGATATTAGGAATCCAAACCTTTTGTTTGATGAGTGTATAGTTGTTGGTGCTAATTCTAAATATGGCTTATTTGATACTGACGGAAAAGAATTACTTAAAACAAATTATGAAACATTTGGATATAATACTTCTTCAATGGATATTTCGGGTGAGTCTAGTGTTTTAATTATTCCTGAAGAAGTTGGAATTAGAGGAATTGTTGTTTGTTATGATGGTTTATATGGGATTTATGATGTAAATGTTAAAAATTTAGTTATTCCATGTGCTTGTAGTAGAATATATTCAATTACGAAATTAGGAACTACAACATATTATATGGAGTTTAATGGTGAGCAAATTGATTTATATAATTATATTGTTACAAATAATATAAAGAGTGTTGAAAAAGAAAATACACAAAACAATGTTGAAGAAGATATATTTGATGAAATTATTGATGATGAATTTGAAGATGATATAGAATAACTTGAAAATTTTTAAAAACTATATATGATAAAGCGAGTCTATTTAGGCTCGCTTTATCATATATATAAATAAAAAAGAAAGATACTAAAACTATTAATTAAAAGTGTCTTGGAAAGGATTATAAAAATGAATTTTAAAATTTTTATGAAAAGCTTTTTTATTTCTGTCGGTATAACATTAGTATTAATTTTAATACTATCAATTTTACTTGCAAAAACTTCCTTAAATGAAAATATTATTCCAACACGGAATTATATTTATTTCTTCAATTAGCCTTTTAGTAGGTGGTTTTCTTATTGGTAAAAATATTAAAACAAATGGTATCGTTTATGGTGCAGTTTACGGTTTAATTTATATGTTATTATTATATTTTGTTTCTAGTTTATTAAATTTAAATTTTATTATTAACTTTCAAACTTTGTTTATGATTATAGGTGGAGTTTTACGGAGGTATGATAGGAGGAATTTTAGGAGTAAATTTATAAAAAATACTAAAAATAGTTGATATTTTTATTTTTTTAATATAAAATCAAAACGACAAATATTAGGAGGAAAAAAAGTTGGAAAAGAAATTAAAAATATTAAAAACTATTACTATAATATTATTAATTATAGCAATTTCGCTTATATCTTTTATAGGTATATTTAGAAGTAAACTAAACTACAAGGAAAATATTATTGCAAAATTTAAGTATGGTATGGAAATAGATGGAAATAGGGAATTTAGATTTAAATTAGATACATCTAGTGAGGAAAAAAATATTTATGTTGATGAGAATGGTAATTATAAAGGTACTCCAACTGAAAGTGAAGAAAAAGAAACTCTTGTTTCGCTTGAGAGTAAATCAGAAGAATATACTGTAGCTGAAGAAGAAGTAAATAAAATACCTTATAATACTGAAAAAAGAATTGTTAAGGCAAATGAAGATAATGTATTAAATAAAGATTCTTATGAAAAAACAAAATCAATTATTCAAAAAAGACTTAATGATGCTGAAATACCTGAATATTATATTAGATTAAATACAATTACTGGTGAGCTTATATTAGAGGTTCCTGAAGATAATTATACTCAAAAAGCATATAATTTAGCTCTTGAACAGGGTAAATTTGAAATTATTGATAGTCAAACAGGAGTTGTTTTATTAGATAATTCTCATCTAAAAAAGGCGCAAGCTTTATATTCTGCAAATGAAAGTTATCAAGTGTATTTACAAATTGAATTTAACGATAAAGGTTCTGAAATTTTAAAGGAAATAAGTAAAGAGTATACACAAACAACTGATGAGACTGGAGAAGTAAATACTAAAAATGTTGATTTAAAATTAGATGAATCTACACTTTTATCAACATATTTTAGTGATGAATTAGATCAGGGAATAATACAAATTACTATGGGGTCTTCAACAACAAATTACTTAACATTTATGGATAATTATAATTCAGCTAGAGAATTTGCTAACATAATTAATTATGGTAAAACTCCAAATAAATTATCTTTAGCATCTGATAATTTTGTAATGTCACCGATTACTGAATCTACTATTTTATATTGTAAAATTTCTTTTTTAGTATTTATAGTAATAATATCAATTTTATTTATTATAAAATTTAAGGTAGATGGTGTATACGCAACAATTACAAGTATTGGGTATATTGCATTAAATATTATAATTATTAGATATACAAATGTTACAATAACATTAAATAGCGCTTTTATTTTTCTTGCTATTACGGTAATAAATTATATCTTTTTGTTTAATTTCTTAAATAAAAAGAAAACAGACTCACCAAGACATGCATTCAAAGAAGTAATTAAAACTTTGAATATTGATCTAATACCATTATGGATTGTTTCAATTATATTTACTTTTATGACAAATATTACAATTGGTAGTGTTGGTATGGTTCTATTTTGGGGATTATTTTTACACTTTGTTTACAGCTACTTAATTACTAAAAATTTATTTACTTAAGTTTAAGGTTATTTTAAATGTTTATAATAATAAAAAGGTATTTAAATATTGTATTAAAAAATTAGGAGATGAAAAAAATGAAAAAAATATCAATTCTTGGATTATGTTTATTGATTTTAGCAGGAATAGTTGTTGTTTTATTTAGAGGATTTAATGTAAATTCTCTATTAGAACAACACGAAGTAATAGAATTAGTCATAGGTAAAGATTTTGAATTAGCTGATGTAAATAATATTTGCAAAGATGTCTTTAAAAATAAAAAAGCTATTTTAAGAAAAATAGAGTTATTTAATGATAGCGTTGCAATAAATGTTAGTTCTATAACAAATGAAGAAAAAGATAATTTAATTGAAAAAATAAATAATAAGTTTGAAACTAATATAGATGTTTCAGATGTAGAAATAAAAACAATTGCAAAAGTTAGAATTAGAGATTGGGTAAAACCATATATCAAACCTATTACAATTTCAGCAGTAATTATACTTGCATATATTTGTGTTAGATTCAAAAAAGAAAATTTATTTTTATTAATTGGAAAAATAATTGGAATTTTATTAATTACAATACTTGTATTACTAAGTATTTTTGCAATATTTAGAATTCCAATGTCTCCAATCTATATAACATTAATAACTTCTGTTGCTTTAATCGAACTAATAATCTATATAAAAAAAATTGGACAGTAATGAATGTATAGTTTTAATTATTATAAATTTGTTTAAATAGGAGATTTTATGTTAGAATTAAAAAATGTAACAAAAAAGTTTTTTAATAATGTTGCTGTAAAGAATTTATCTTTTAAAATAGATAATGGAAAAATTCTTGGTATTGTTGGTAGAAATGGAGCTGGAAAATCTACTACTTTTAGAATGATTTTAAATATAATAGATCCAGATTCTGGCGAAATATTATATGATGGAAATAAAATAACTAGTAAAATAATGGATAAAATTGGATATTTGCCAGAAGAAGGAAGTTTGCTTTCAGAACTTACAGTATTAGAATTGTGTGAATATTATGGCTCTTTAAAATTAATTGATGAAAATACTGTTATTAAAAATTTATTATATTGGCTTGAAGAATTCAATATTTTAGAATATTTAAACAAAAAAATAAAGGACTTATCAAAAGGTAATAGACAAAAAATACAATTTATTGTATCTATTTTACATAATCCAGAATTGATAATTTTAGACGAACCTTTTTCTGGACTAGATCCAATTAGCGTTGAAGAATTAAAAAAGGCAATTTTAAAATTAAAAGAAAATGGAAAGACAATTATTTTTTCTTCACATATGATGGAACATATTGAAATGCTTTGTGAAGAGCTAATTATTATTAATAAAGGAGAAACTTTGCTCAAAGGAGATATTAAAGAAATAATAAATAATTATGAAATTAATGGAAAGAAAAATAATTCTTTGAATGAGATATTTATTGATATAATTGGAGGAAAGAATGAATAACAAAAAAATAAAAGAAATAATTAAATTTTCATTAAGAAAAAATATTCAAAATAAATGGTTTGCTATTTTAAACTGTTTGTTATTTGCTATAATAGTTGCAACACTTAATTTTTCTAATATAAAAAATTATTTTGAAGATAGAAATATTAATTTATTTTATGATGAAATAAAAATTAATTATATAGATAATGAAAATCTTATAGGGACTTCTTTAGAAGAAGCTTTTTTAAATAGTGATAATATTGAAGTTGTTAAAATTAAAGAAAATAATTTTAATGTAGACAATATTGATAATAATATTATTGTTGAAATTTTTTCTTCATCAGAAAATATACTAGAGGTTAAAATTATTTCTAAAGAGTCAATAAGTAATGATATTTATGATAAAATTGTTGAGCCACTAAATGAAGCTAGAAAAGAAATATTTAGTAAACAAAAAAATATTGATAAAACTGAACTTGAAAAGCTAGGAACAGGTATTCCTGTTGAGAGGCTAATGTTAGGCGTTGATAGCGAAAATGCCGAGAAAAAAGAATTTATTAAATATATAAGTACAATTATTGTGTACATGATTTCAATTTTTGTTTTTTCTAAAATAGCGAATGATATTACACATGAAAAAGTTTCAAAGTCTGTAGAGTATATATTAACTAGTGTTACTGCAAAAGAATACTTACTTGCTAAAATAATGAGTATTGTAATTACAGTTTTACTACAAGCAATTTATTTAGTTGTTTATTATTTTATTGGAAATTTAATAAATAATCTAATAAATATAAATAATTTTAAAAGTTTTGGTGAAAGCAGTTATAGTTTTTTAAAAAATATTGATATAGATTTAATAAAATATATAATAATTGTTTTTGTTTATGGTTTTTTAACAATTATTTTGATGTCAATTATTCAAGCAACACTATCATCAAAAACAACTAGTATGCAAGAATCTGGGAATTCTATGATGTTTTTATTAACAATTACAATGGCTGTATATTTTGTTACTTTTGGATTGATAACTCCATATACAAATATGAAACCGTGGATATACATAGTTTCATGTATTCCACTTATTTCAAATTATTTTATACCTGCAATAATAATTATAGGTCAAGCTAAAAAAATTCAAATTTTCATATCTTTTATTTTACTATTAGTTTCCATTCCAATTTCATTTAATATTTGTAGTAAAATATTTAAAAATGGAATTTTAGATTATAATCAAAAGAAGAACAAAAAAAGTAATAAGAATAAAGAGCTTTCTTTATTAGAAGAACAAGAGATTAAGCTTGAAAAATCTAAATACAAAAAATTTGGATTTGTTGTTGGATTTTCAATAATTTTATATGTTGTTTTACAAATATTTACAAGCTTTTTAATTGAAGTTTTTTTAGTACCAATAATTTCAAATTTAGTTAATGAAGAAGTAATAAATATAATTATTCAAATTCTAGTCTCTATAATTGGATTAGGTGGAGCTAGCTTATTTACAAGCATATATATAACAAAGCAAGATAAAAACAATGAACTTGATAAAAAATCTTATTTAAAACTATTTTATGTATCTATATTTTTAATTGGATTATTGCAATTTGTTTTATTATTAATTCAAAACGTAATTGGAGTTGAAAATAAAGTTTCTGAGTTAGTATTAAATATTAATGGTCTGGATAACCCATTAATTTGTTTATTATTATTTATTGAAGTTGCTATTATTCCTGCAATATTTGAAGAGTTATTTTTTAGAAAATGTTTAATAGATTTAAGTATTGGTTTTGGAGAAAAATTTGCTGTTATATTTTCAAGTATAATATTTGGAGTATCTCATTTTAATTTAATTCAGGGTGTATTTGCATTTTTAATGGGACTTATTCTAGGAACTTTATATATAAAAACAAAAAGTATGAAATATAATAGTCTTCTTCATTTCTTAAATAATGGAGTAGCTACTATTGCAGAAATTTTGTTATTTAATTCTTTAGTTCCATTAACAATTGTTTTTGAAATATCAATTTTGATAATTTTAGTTTTATCAGGTATGTTTTTTATTAAGGAATTAATAAAAACAATTAGAAGTAAAAGAAAAATTAAATGGTTAAATGGAAAACTTATTCCAAATAATTTTAAATATATATTAACGGATTATACTGTTATAATATCTGTAGTTTTAGTTGTACTTATGTTTATAACTACAGAAACTTTATTAAAAATAATGTAGTTTTTATGTTAAAAAAAGTATTTATTTTTTTTAGAAAATATGATAAAATAACATAAAAAAAGGAGGTCTATATGGAAATAAAAAAATGTGTTCGTTGTGGAAGTCTATATACTACTGATAATGATGTATGTAATGAATGTCTTATTAAGGATAAAGTTGAGGTTATTAAGTTAAGAGGGGTTATTAATGAAGGCTTAGAAGTAGGTACTACTAAACAAGATTTAGCAATTAAATCCGGTATTACTTCAAGAAATTTAGAAAGATATTTAAAGACAGAAGAATTTAGTGGAATTTATTTTCCAGAGACTTCATGTGATTTGAATAATAACGAAATTTTAAAAGGTACTATAGAGGTTTAATTGGAGGAAAATACATGATTGACTTATTAAAAACCTTAGAAGATAGGGGATTTATTGAACAACTTACTCATGAAGATGAAATTAGAAAAATATTATCAAATGAAAAAATAAGTTTTTATATTGGAATCGATCCAACAGCAGATAGTTTACATATTGGACATTTTATTGCTTTAATGTTTGCATCACATTTACAAAAAGCCGGGCATAGACCAGTTATTCTTATTGGAGGTGGAACAGCAACTATTGGAGATCCTACTTTTAAAACAGATATGAGGAAAATGCTTTCAAAAGAAGATATTGATAATAATGTTATTAAAATTAAAAAACAAATTGAAAAGTTTATTACTTTTGAAGGTGAAAATCCTGCAATTATTGTTAATAATGCAGATTGGCTTTGTAAACTAAATTATATTGATTTTATGAAAGAAATAGGGTCTCAATTTACAATTAGTAGAATGATATCTCAGGAGTGTTATAAAAATAGATTAGAAACAGGTCTTACTTTTTTCGAAATGGGATACTTGTTAATGCAATCTTATGATTTTTTATATTTACATGATAATTATGGAGTAAAAATGCAAATTGGTGGAAACGACCAATGGTCAAACATTATTGGAGGAGTTGAATTAATTAGAAAAATTGGAAATAATGATTCATATGGTCTAACCTTTAAACTTTTAACTACTTCTGATGGAAAAAAAATGGGAAAAACAGAGAAAGGAGCTTTGTGGTTAAACCCAGAAAGAACTTCTCCATACGATTTTTATCAGTATTGGAGAAATATTGAGGATACAAAAGTTGAAGAAGTTTTATCTCTTCTTACTTATTTTCCTATGGATGAAGTAAAAAGATTAAGTTCATTTGAAGGTGAACAAATAAATGAAGCAAAAAAAATTGCTGCTTTTGAAATTACAAAGTTAATTCATGGAGAAGACGAAGCTATTAAAGCTCGTAATGCTGCAGAAGCTTTATTTGGTGGAAATAAAAATACCGAAAACATGCCAACAACAAAACTTGATAGTGATAATATGTCTATTTTAGATATTTTAGTTATTTCTGGGTTAACATCTTCAAAAGGACAGGCAAAAGATTTGATAAAACAGGGTGGAATTTCATTAAATGATGAAAGGATTACTGATATAGCTTATATTTTATCTAGTAAAGATTTTGAAAAAGGATATGCTATCCTACAAAAAGGTAAGAAAACTTTTCATAAATTAGAAATATCTTAAAGTAATTATTGTATATATAATTACAAGGAGTATATATATGACAGTATTTACTTTAAAAATAATTGCAGTAATAACTATGTTTTTAGATCATATTAAATATGCTATTCCTTCTACAAATTCATTTATAACCTTGTATTTAGGTAGATTGTCTTTTCCAATATTTGCGTTTTTAGTTTCAGAAGGATTTATTCATACGCATAGCAGACCAAAGTATATGTTTAGAATGTTATTATTTGCAATTATTTCTCAAATACCATTTTATTTATTTGTATATAATATTGTTAATTCTAAAACTATTTTAAATGTAATGTTTACTTTTGAATTTGCATTAATACGGATTAACTGTTTTTGAATTTTTTAAAGCAAATGAAACTATTCCTAAATTTTTAAATTATTTCCTTATATTTACATGTTTATTTTTAATTACAATATTTGCTTCTTATTTGCATACAGATTATAAATGGTACGGTGTTTTAACTGTTTGGATTTTTTATATTTTTAGAAAATCTAAAATATTGAAATCATTTTTTTTTATATTAAATAATATTATTTACTATTTATGTTTTGGTTTCTTTTCAATAAATAATTTTTTTGTTTTTTTGTTCGCTGTTATGCCAATAATTTTAATTCTTTTATATAATGGAAAACCAGGGAAAAAGCTAAAATATTTTTTTTATATTTTTTATCCAACTCATTTCTTCTTATTATATAGTATATATTTATTTTTTATAAAATAATAATATATTTTAATATAGTTATTATATAATTTTATGAACAATTTAATTTAGTTAGAACATAAAACAATACAATAAAAGCTCTGTTAGTTTAGTTAAAACAGAGCTTTTATTATCATGTTATTATGCAAAAGCTTGACGCTTTTTAAATGAAAGTAAATTTGTAATTTCATTTGATTTTTTATTTTCAATTGTTTTTCTAGCTTTTTCTTGAGAGTCTTGTTTTGCTTGTCTTTCAGCCATTGTTTCACAAATTGCTTTTTGATATGTAAAATGAGTATCTTGAGCAATTTTGGTCCAATTATAAGTTGATTTAACTTTTTGTTTAGCATTTTTTACGATTGTATCGCAAAGCTTATGATCAAATAAAAGGGTAAGAATTGAATCTGCAAGAGAATTCGAATTTCCTGCATAGCTTTTCATACCAGTTACACCATGTTCAACAATTTCATTCAATCCACCAATATCTGTAACAACTGTTGGAATACCAGATAACATTGCTTCAATTGCGACAATTCCGAATGGTTCATAAGTACTAGGAAACACAGCTATATCAGCACATTTATACATTTTTTGTACTTGCTTTGGAGTTAAATGTCCAGTAAAGTAAATTTTATTATTGAGTCCTAGACTATTTGCTTCTGCTTTAAGTTCATCTAACATTCCACCTTTTCCGGCAATTATTAATTTAGCATCATGATAGTTATCTAAAATTTTTGGCATTGCACCAATTAAATTTTGAACGCCTTTTTCATAAACAAGTCTTCCAATAAATAGAATTATTTTTTCATTATCCATAGCATATTGTCTTCTAAAATCGTAATCTCTTTCATTTACGGTAAAATTTGAAGGACTAACACCGTTTGGAATCACGTTAATTTTTTCAAAAGGAAGGCCGAATAATCTTTGTAATTCATTTTTCATGTAATTACTATTTACAATTACTTCAGAAGATTCATAAGTAAGCATCCATTCTGTATCATTAATATATTTTTGTTGTTCTTCTCTAATACCACCATTTCTTCCAGCTTCAGTAGCATGAATTGTAGAAACTAGGGGTGTATTATAAGAAGATTTTAGTGTTTTTGCAGCATAGGCAACTAGCCAATCATGCGCATGAATTATGTCAAAAGTTCCTTCTTTTGCAACTAACTCAGAAGCCTTTGCAATTAAATTAAAATTTAATTGCATAATCCAATCTATAAAGTTATTAGGTTGAATCATAAAATTATCTACTCTATAAACTTTAACACCACCATCATTTTCAAAATATGGTACATTACCATCTTTGTAGGTAATAACAGTAACATCATGACCATCTTTTATTAATCTATGAGATAAATCATGTACTACTCTTCCTAAACCTCCAACTATTCTAGGAGGATATTCCCATGATAGCATTAGAATTTTCATTTTTTTACTCCCTTCAGATAATAATTTAAAATATAAGCAAATAATTTTCTATCTATTATTCTATATAAAAAAAATATAAAAGTAAACACATTTTTACAAATTTCTACAAAAAATTTTATTTATAAAATCCTGTTTTAATTAATTATTTAAAAGAAATTTTAATATATTTTTAAAAAACAATCTGTCAAGTTTTTAATTATTTATATTATAAAATAATTTTTTAAAAAAATTTTTAAACTTAAACCTCTTAAAATTATATAACAGTTTCCAAGAATAAGTCTTAAACTTTTTCTAAAATAATTATAAGATTATCTAACTTGGTTATTATTTATATTTTTTTATAAAATAAATTATTTTCTTATAAAATTAATTTTTTGTTACAATTCACGGCCGATGTCTTTTAATTTAGCTGAAACATATATAATACTAAAGAGCGAAAGGACGGCGCGAAGTGAGAACATTTAGAGCCTCTTATTAATATAGGTAGGGAATCTCATTACATGAGGGCGCTACCGGAATTAATTAGAGGCTCTGTTCAAACGTAGTAACAGAGCTGTAGCGATTTAGTATTATATATGTTTCAGCTTTTAATAAATTTATATCAGCTGTGAATTGAAACAATTTTTTTAAAAATTAACTATTTTTTAATGAAATTAATTTACTTTTTAAAAATATAATTTTAAACTAAGTTATAATATAAATTTTTAATTGTAATGTTTTTTGGTAAAATAATGTTTTAGGTATTGTATTTATTGTTGATTTAGTATATTATATATTAATAAAGCATTAAATATACTAAGGAGGAAAAGAAATGCCTAAATTAACAAATGACAATAAAACAAAAAATAAAACTAAAAAAAACAATACAATAAAAGAAACTAGAAAAACTACTGATAATATTAAGAAAAAAACAACATCAAAAAAAACTACAACAAATTCTGTTTCTCCAAAAAATAATGCGAAAAATAATCAAGTAAATAAAAATGATAAATTAAATAAAGAATCTTTTGCTAGTAAAACAGTAAAAGAAGCAAGAAGAAAAGTTGCAAAAGAAGTAAAAGAAAATTTAAAGAATGATTTAAAACAAACTGAAGCTAAGAAGCTTAAAGATAAAAAAATAAAAGAAGAAAATCTAATAAAAAGAATTAAAAGATTTATTTCTAATATTATTGTAATGCAAGAAGAAGAGCTTAATAAAAAAGAATTACAAGATAGTATAAAAGGAAATCTTGAAGAAAGAAAAATTAATAAAAATAAAAAAGATAAATACATTCTTGAGTATTACGATTTACCATATAGATACAATGAAACTGTTGTTAAAATTTTAGCTCAAACTCCAAAAAGACTATTTGTATATTGGGACATTTCTGATAATGATATTATTAAATTTAAAAAATCTTATGGAAATAATTTTTTTGAAGAAACGTATCCAGTTTTATTTGTTCATAATCTAGAAAAAAATTATACTTTTGAGGTTGAAATTAACGATTTTGCAAATAGTTGGTATTTAGATATTAGCGATTCTAAGTCAACCTATGTAATACAGCTTGGAAGAAAGTTTAAAGATAATTTAAACTTTGTAAATATTACTGAAAGTTCAAATGTTGAAAAATTAGACCCTAATAATAATTATGTTGCTATTACAACTTCTAACTTTTTAGAAGTTCCAAATGATCATATTCTTTTTGAAAATGTAGGAGATAAAGCTTTATACAGAAATATTAAAACAAACGAAGAGAACTATATTAATATTTCAAATTCTAATTTTATGAAAAAAATTGGAAAGATTTATAGTATTTACGATTTATACAAAGAAATCTACAAAAATGAACTTGGAGATGGAAGTTTAACAGATTTATTAAATCCTTCAAGTATGTCAACTTCTAGTACAAGTGCTTCTATGTTTAAATAAAATATTAAGAGGCGTATTCATTTAAATTAGCTACGCCTCTTATTTTTAAGAATGAGGAGAAATTCATGAATAAAGAGATTAAAGGATATGTATGTTTTGTGTTGCATGCACATTTACCTTATATTCATCACCCTGAAAGTGAAGATTACTTAGAGGAAGAGTGGCTTTTTGAAGCAATTTCTGAAACTTATATTCCATTATTGCTAAATTTTGAAAAATTAGTCAAAGAAGATGTTAGATTTAAAATTACTATGTCAATGACTCCACCTCTTCTAAATATGTTAGATAATGAACTTCTGCAAAAAAGATACATTAAGTATTTAAAAAAACATATTGAACTCGCAAAAAAAGAAGTAAAAAGAACTGCAAATAATATGAGATTAAATGAACTTTCAAAATATTATTTAGAAAGATATTCTAATGACTTATATATTTTTAAAGAAAAATATAAATGTAATATTATTAATGGATTTAAGCATTTTCAAGATTTAGGATATTTAGAAATAATTACTTGTGGCGCAACACATGGATATTTTCCTATTTTATATGTTAATGAAAAAACTGTTAGAGCTCAAATAGCAATAGGAGTTCAAACCTATGAAAAATACTTTGGAAAAAAACCTCGAGGTATTTGGCTTCCTGAATGTGGATATATTCCAGAAGCAGATAAATATTTAAAAGAATTTGAATTAGAATACGCTATTATTGAATCACATGGAGTTTTGTATGCTGATCCCACTCCTTTATATGGTACATATGCACCAATTGTTTCTAAAGAGGGTTTATGTTGTTTTGGTAGAGATATAGAATCTTCAAGACAGGTTTGGAGTTCTATAAATGGATATCCAGGAGATTTTAATTATAGAGAATGGTATAGAGATATTGGGTATGATTTAGATTATGATTATATTAAGCCATATATTGCTAATAATGGTGCAAGAGTTCCTACTGGAATAAAATATTATAGAATTACTGGTAAAGATTGTGAAAAAGATTTTTATAATATTCAGTGGGCAAAAGATTCTGCCGAAAAACAAGCTGGACATTTTTTTGATTGTAGAACAGAACAAATTGAACATTTATCAAAAAATATGCATGTTCCACCTATTATTACTTGTCCTTATGATGCTGAACTTTATGGACATTGGTGGTATGAAGGTCCATATTGGTTATATATTTTATTTAAAAAAATTTACTATGATAAAAGTAATTTTGATTTAATCACACCAGGAGAATATATAGATAAATTTCCTAATATTCAAGTATGTAGTCCATGTCGTTCTAGTTGGGGTGCAAATGGATATAGCGAGGTTTGGCTAAACCCTACAAATGATTATGTACATCGTCATTTACATAAAGCTGGTGATAGAATGTGTGAACTTGCCTTAATTTATCCAAATGAGGGAGATACATTAAGAAGACAAGCTTTAAACCAATGTGCTAGAGAACTTCTTTTAGCACAAAGTAGTGATTGGTTATTTATTATTACAAATGGTACAATGGTAGAATATGCACATAAGGCAATTAAAGATCATATTGGTAGATTTACTAAACTATATTTTCAAATAAAAAACGATAAAATTGACGCAAGATATCTATTAAATGTATTTGATAAAGATGATATATTTCCAGAAATAGATTATATGATTTATTATTAAAAGAATTAAATATATTATAATAAATTTTTTAAATGATAGATAATTAATGGTACAATTAACATTATATTTAGTATATTGTAACCTAAGAGATAAGAATAAGAGGCCGTGGATTATTACAATTAAAATGTAGAAAGGAAAAATTAATATGAAAGTTTATGATGAAGTAAATAACCTAGCAAAGGCAATAAAAGAAAGTAGGGAATACTTAGAATATAAATCTATAAAAGATGAAATCTTTGCAGATCCAAATATGAAAAGCAAAGTTGAAGAATTTGAAAAAATAAGATACGAAGAACAACTTCTTGCTATTCAGGGGGAAAGACAAAGTCAAGAGAAAATGGAAAAATTAAAAGAATTATATGAGATTTTGGTTCAAAACGAAAAAGTAAAAGATTTTTTTGATAAAGAAGTAAGATTTAATGTAATGATGGCTGATGTAAATAAAGCTATTGGTGAAGCAATAAAAGATGTACTTTCATAAATAAATAGGAGATAATTAATGAAAAAGTGGGAGATATATAATACAGATGATGATTTAGTAAAAAGAGTAAGTAAAAAATATAATATATCTAAGGTTTTGGCTACTGTAATTATAAACAGAGGAATTCTTGATGATAAAGAAATTAGAATATTTTTAGAACCCACTAGAAGTGATTTTCATAATCCTTATCTTATGCCAGATATGGAACAGGCAGTAGATAGAATTATTGAAGCTATTGAAAAAAAAGAAAAAGTAATGATTTATGGAGATTATGATGTTGATGGAATAACAAGTATTACAGTTATATATAGGTTTTTAAAAGAAAGAGGATTAATTCCAGGATATTATATTCCAAATAGATTATCAGAGGGGTATGGTTTAAATAAAAATGCAATTAAAAAAATATATGAGGAAGGATTTAAACTAATTATTACTGTTGATTGTGGAATTTCAGCTATTGAAGAGATTGATTATGCGAATAAATTAGGAATGGAAGTAATTGTTACAGATCATCATGAGCCTTTAGATTTACTTCCAAAAGCTGTTGGAGTAATAGACTGCAAAAGGAAAGATAGCAATTATCCGTTTAATAGTTTAGCAGGAGTTGGAGTAGCTTTTAAATTTATACAAGCAATTTCACAAAAAATGAACCTTCATGAAAAAGAGTATTTAAAATATTTAGATATTGTTTCTATTGGTACAATTTCAGATATTGTTCCAATGATAGATGAAAATAGAGTAATTGCAAAACTAGGGCTTAAGCTTGCAGAGGTTACAAAAAATATTGGCCTTAAAGCTTTGCTTTTAACATCTGGTTATAATCAGATTAACTCCAATACAGTTGCCTTTGGATTGGCACCTAGAATTAATGCTTGTGGTAGAATGGGGCATGAAAAAGAAGCTTTATCTTTATTTTTGTCTGAAGATAAAGATGAAGTAATTAAAATTTCACAAAAGTTAAATTCATATAATAGAGAAAGACAAGAAATTGAAAAAAGAATTTTTGAAGAAGTTATTATAGAAATAAAAAATAAAGGTTTAGATAAAAATAATTCAATTATTGTTGGAAAGGAAAACTGGCATCACGGTGTAATTGGAATAGTGGCTTCCAAAATAACAGATTTGTTTTTTAAGCCCTGTATATTAATTTGTTTTGAAGGAGAATTAGGTAAAGGCTCTGGTAGAAGTGTTCCTGGGTTCGATTTACATAATGCTCTATGTAAATCAAGTAATTATTTGGAAAAATACGGTGGACATGAAATGGCAGTTGGACTTAGTTTAAAAAAGGAACAATTTTATGATTTTATCAAGAATTTTGAAGAAATTACAAAACAGTGCCATACTGAAGATATTATTTCTATTATAAAAATAGACAAAGAGATAACAATAAAAGATATAAGTAAAGAATTTGTTGATGAATTAAAAAAAATTGAACCTTTTGGAGAAGCAAATAATCAGCCAATATTTATTTATAAGAATTTAAAAATTGACTCAATTAGAACTTTATCTGAAGGAAAACATTTAAAACTAACTTTAAAAGATGGTAATTCAATTATTAATGCAATTGGTTTTAACATGGGAAATTTATCAAATGAATATCTGCTTGGAACAAAAGTAGATGTTGTTGGAACATTAGAATTAAATTCCTATTCGGGAATTGATACTATTCAAATAAATCTAAAAGATATCAGAAAATCATATTAAAAAATATAATAAAAA
>JAFXMI010000010.1 GCA_017530505.1 Clostridia bacterium
AAAAGTCAAAAAAATACAAATTTTTTATGCGCCAGATTTTAACCTTCATTTGTCTATATATATGGAGGTAAAAAAGTATGGATATTATTATTTTAGAAAGAAACGTAAATTATTCAATCAAGTTAATGAAGGATATTTGTAGGTTATTTAAGGATTATAGGGTTATTAATATTTTAGATAATGAATATGATTTTAATGAATATATAAAAGGTAACTTTTTTGATGTTGTTATAATGGAAGAATATTTTATGGATAAATGTCCTGAAATATTTAAATATAATGTATATATAGTTTGTTTAATGGAAAAGGCAATTAAAAACAAAAAGTTTATTGGTGTAAATAAGGATTCTAAAAGAATTTTATATGATAACTTAGCAAAAATTATTACAAAAACTTCACCAACAAATAAAAATGTAAGAGAAATAATTAGAAAAGAATTAGAATTCTTAGGATATAATTTTTCTTTAAGAGGAACAAAATATATTGAAGATGCAATTAATTTAATTTACTTAAAAAATTGTGATTGTAATTTAGAAAGAGAAGTTTATTCTCAACTATCTAAAACATATATAAAAACAGCACATAATTTAAAAGTAAATATTCAAAATAGTACTAATGCAATGATTAATGTATATGGATATGATAATGTTCTTGAATATCTAGGAATTGATTCTAATTATGGTGTTGGAACCAAAGCTATTATTTGTGCAATATTAAATAAGGTAAAAAATACCTACACTTCATAAATATAAAAAAAAGATATTTATAATTTGATATTTATTTAATCAATATATAAAAAATTTTATAAAAGAAAACCCTAATAATAACAAAAATTTCCTTTTAAAAAAATACTATGAATAATATGTTTTCAAGTATAAAAAAGATGAATTGTAATAAAAATAACAATTTCATCTTTTTATTATATATAATTATTTAAAACAATTATTAGTTAACATTTTTTTAGGTAAAAAAACACTTGACATATATAAATAACCGTATTATAATAACTCAAAAGTAGCGATTTGCTATATCAATTGCTTTTAATCAAAAAGCAAAAATCTTTTTTAAGAAATTCTAAATCTAAGTAGAATTTTAACTCTAAAAATTACCCAAAATTAAATTAAAATTGAATTGAATTTATTTGAATTAAAATCGAATTAAATTTATTTGAATTAAACTTAAATTTAAAATTAAATCAAAAGAAAAATAAAAAAAGTTTAAATATTAAAAATTCTTAAATTAAAATTATAAAATTAGATTATTAAAATTAAATTTTAAAAAGATTAAAACTAAACAAGGAGAAATTAAATGCCCAAATTAAAAATAAAAGAAACAGATATATCAAACTTATTGCCAACAAATGATTATTTATTTAAAAAGCTATTTGGAAGAAAAGGATCAGAAAAATTAACAGAGTCGCTAATTCAAAATTTTATTGGAATTAAAGATATTGAAGTAGAAGAAGTATATGAAGATGTTATTTTAGAGAAGGACTTGTATCAAGATAAATTAGGAATACTAGATGTTCAAGCAAAAACAAAGAATAATGAATATATAAATATAGAAATGCAATGTGGAAATTATGAATATATAAAAGATAGGTTAGTATTTTATCTATGTAAATCCTTTGGAATGGAAGCAATAAGAGCAGGAGAAGATTATTCATTAACAAGAAGAACAGTAGCAGTATTAATATGTAAAGATAAGTTGGAAATATTAAAAGAGATACCGAAATGGAAAACAACGTGGCATATAAGAGAAGATGAATATAGAACAAAAGTATTGACAAATAAAATAGAAGTTGTTATTATAGAGTTAGAAAAAATAACCGAAATGATATACAAAGGAAAAATAAAAAAAGGAAGTCCAGAATATGTATGGAATAAATTTTTCTTAAATCCTAAGGAGTTGGAGGAAAAAGAGATGAAAGAAAATAAATATGTAAAAGAAGCTCAAACAAAGTATGTAGAATTAATAGACGATTATGCAGAGGCAAGATTAGCGCTAAGTAGACAAATGGCAAGAATGGAAAAAAATACATTAAGGAATTTAGGAATAAAAGAAGGGATAAAACAAGGGATTGAGCAAGGACTGGAAGAGGGTATTGAAAAAGGTAAAATAGAGATAGCAAAAAATCTATTAAAAATGGGAATATCAATAGAGCAAATATCAGAAGCAACAGGATTAACAATTGAAGAAATAAAAAAATATAATAAAAATACTTGAAAAAAGTGTCTTTTATATATAGTATAATAATACAAAAAGAAAAAGGAGAAAGCAAAAACATGAACGAAAGACAGCAAATCTTTTTGGGGATATATTATTTTATATATATAGTTTTATAGTAGATACAACAAATGTACCTACCTGTATTTTTTAATAAAGAGAAACGCGAAAACCTATTGAAGCTAATGATTTATTCTGAGCATAGCCTGAGAAACGTATGCTAGCCGGTTGGAGAACTCCAGAAGACGACCAGCCACTCCCACGGGTTACACATGGTGTATCGACCGAAGAAGACGTTTCTAGTGTCCACTCATTAACATTCCCAGCAAAATCAAAGATATTAAATTTGGAATTATTGTCCGATGCTCCTGTTGTTAATAATATCGCATTAGCACTTGTTGTTCCAGCTTTTTTGCTTATTCCTCCTGATATAGTTACTTTATTTGCTGTCGCCGTTGTATAACTTTTAAATGTACCCCAAGGACTTGCCACACTATATTCTCCTCTATCAATTTCGAATGCTTTATTATTGTAATTTCCCCAATTCGAGCTATCTGATATTAAATCTGATGTTGCAACTCCTAGATTACTTAAATGTTTCAATACTAAATCCCACTGTAATCCAAACAGTAAAGATGTTGTTTTTCCTCCTGTTGCAAGATCTTCTGATAAATTTTCTGCCTGTGCATTTGTTACATAATTATAAGTATAAGCATTTTGCTGAATAACTGCAGTTGTTAATGTAGCATATGCACTTCCTCTTGGCGTCCATGTCCCCGTCTCATATTTTCCTATATAAAATCCACCGTTTTCATAAACACTTTTTAACATTCTTTGCTTATATTCTTTATATATTGCTTCACTTGTAATATTTTTTCCCCTTCCTGTTACATATGAATCAACACATCCATATGTCGTTGATTTATTACTTGAACTTGATGTTCCTACTGCAATTAATGTATTTCCACTTTTATCTGTTGTACAATAATTTCTTAAGTCTGTTTCTATCTTGTCATATGCAGTATCATTAAATTCTGATATTTTTAATCCTGCTGTCACATATACCTCTGCAGTTTTAGGAACTACAATCCATACCCACTCATTTTGATTACTGTCCTTAATAGTTAACCCTGAACTCAAATCATTATTGGTTATTTCATTATTGTTTGCATCTGGCAAAAATGGTGTTGTTTCAGTTGTTGATATAATTTCAAGTCCATTTTTATCTTTTACACTTATTAAAGGATGTTGAATAATCTCTACTTTGGATACATTTCCACTATTAACATTATAATTATGTTCTGTATCATAAAATAAAACATTTAAAGTCTCATCTGCATTTGTTGTTACTTTTGTTTTATCATTCCCTACAGAACTATTTAGTTCTATTTGCAAATCAGTTTCATCCACATTATTACCAAGTTTTTTAACTGTTGCAGAAACATATGCTAATTCTACTTGTTCTTTTTCTTGCCCTACAATTGTATCATCTCTTGCATCTCTTGCTCTTTTAAGCAATCCATTATTTCCACTTAACATAGATATACTTATTCCGAGCTAATATAAGGAGAACAATAATTGTGACAACCAAAGAAATCAAAGTAATACCAGAATTTTTATTCTTCACAACACCTTTCTTATCAAATTTAAAATTTACCATTTTTTTTACCTGCCTTCCGTGTCTTTTGTAAAAAGACATTAACAAAATTATTTTATATTATTATAAAAATTAAAACCTAAATTTAAATACAAAAAAGACCATTTTAGACATGAATTTTTGAGTTCTTCAAAAATGTATAGCGAAAAATAGCCATATAGCTATATAAACGATTTATAAAATTAAATCCCGTAATATATAGAAAATCAATACTTTCAGCGATTTTATTCATTTGTTTTGCCATCCTTTATCTCTTTAATTTTTACATTTATATTATAGCAGTTTACTATTTTTCGTGCAAGAACTCTTGTAAATTTTTTTCTATAAAATTTATACTTATATTATACTGGCATACAACCAGTAGTCAAGTACCTTATAAAAAATATATAATAATTTTGTAAATATTTTTTAGGGAGTGCTATATGGTAATATTAAAAATAGAAAAGGGAGAATATTTATTCAAACTTGAAGATATTTTGAAAAAGAAAAAAATTAGTATAAATAAGTCAATGAGAGATACAAATACAGATTTTAAAGTATTAAAAAGAATGATGACAGGAGAATTAGTAAGATTTGATATATTTGTTGTTGCAAGATTATGAGATTATCTAAATTGTAAAATTACAGATATTATTGAATATGTACCAAGTAAAAAATAAGTGAATTGAAATATAAAAATATTCCGGTTCACTTATTTTTTGTGGTTACTTATTATTTATAATCCAGTTAAAAACTTCTTTTTCAGTAAGTTTGCCTTTTTTCATATCATTTATTTTTTCTTTAGCCTTTTTCTTCCAAGTTTCAAAGTCTTTAGCAAGTTTTTTGTTTTCTTTATCTTTTCTAACTTGCATAAATTTTTGTTGGTATGTTCTTCTATATTCTCCCATAGCCTTGTTTTGCTTTAATCTTTCAGTATAAGATTGAAAAGCTCCTAATTCTCTACAAGTTTTTGAATTATCTTTTGGATAATCACAATAAATCTTATCTACTTTTGAGGCTGGTACAAAATACATTCCACAATTTTGGCATTTCTTTATTGGAGAAAGCAAAAACATGAACGAAAGACAGCAAATCTTTTTGGGGATATATTATTTGATATATATAGTTTTATAGTTATTATAAATAACCATTCCAGGTTTATTGCTTGGAATTTTTTTTATATATTTTGCTAAACAATAGTCAACAGGAACATTAGAAGAATTTGAAGCTTTACTATTTTCTTTGGCAAGTTTAGCACATTCAATAAGAATATTAGCAGGAATATCTGTATTACCATTCGTTTTTAATACTACGTGACTTCCATGTATTTTTTGAGTATGAAACCAATAATCGTTTTTATCTGCAAATTTTAAACTCAAATATTCATTTTGTATATTATTTTTTCCAATATAAACAGCATATCCCTCAATATAAGTTGCTTCTAACTTAATGTTAGCTTGAGGCGCATGCTTTTTTTTGACTTTCTTAGTTTTATTAAGTATTTCTTTTTTTGTAACTATATTTTCTGTAATTTCTTCATATATTTCATTTATATCAGAAATATTTTTTGAATTTTCTAAAGAAAACACAATACTTTCTATATAATCTAGTTCTTTTTGAGTTTCTTCTTTTTGGACAGAAATAATATTAATTGCATTTTTAAGTTTATTATATTTTTTAAAATATTTATCAATATTTTGTTGTACAGAAATTGTTTTATCAAGAGGAATAGTAATAAATTTGTTTTGGTTATAGTAATTTTCAACTTCAATTGTTTCTGAATTTGGGATACCCTTTAAATGATATAAATTTGCTGTAAGAAGTTCTCCATATAATCTATACAAATCCATATTAGAACATTCTTTTAACTTATTATTTATATTTTCAAGCTTTTTAGATTCTTTTTTTAAGGCATTTAAAATAATTTTTAACAGATTATTTCTTGAATTTGTAAAATCATTTATTTTTTCTTTATTATTATAATAATTATCAATAAAATAGTTAATATTAAAAATATTATTATTTTGTACTAATGATATGGTATAATCATTTTCAAGATTGACACATGAAATTTTATTTGTCCCTATTAAGTTTATTATTTTATTAATATAAGTGTATAGTTTAATCAAAGATATTTCAGAAAAATCATTATCTTTAATATTAGTATCTAAAAGACATTTTTTAACAAAAGATTTTGAAAATCCTATAAAAAGATTAGGTAAAACTCCTGTAATACTAATAGATTCATCTGCTTTAACAAGATTAATGAATTCTTTGCTATTTGAAATTTTTACAAAACTTTTTTTAGTAATTTTTGCAAATTCATATTTATGTGCTGGTAAAATTTCACGAGAAGAACTATCAACATGTTTTAATGTATCAATTATTATATTGTTTTCATTTGTTAGTATTATATTACTTTGTCTACTCATTATTTCTATAAATAGTTTTCTATTAACTAAGTCATTTAAATCATTATATGTTTCAAATTTTATTTCTATTGTTCGTTCCAAATCCATATTTGATATATCAGTTATTTTACTGCCAATTAAGTATTTTCTAAGAAGCATACAAAAATTAGGAGCTTTTTCAGGATTAGGTTTAGTAAAATTTGTAAGTGATATTCTACAAGTTTCTGGATTAGTACATAAATTCAAATTATAATTTGACCCATTACAATAAAGTACTAAAATAATATCATTTTTAGTAGGTTCAAAAATCTTATTTACTTTAGCACCAATTAAGTTTGTTTTAAGCTCCGAAATAACTGCTTTTGTGATAATTCCATCAAATGCCATAAGCCCTCCTTAAAATTCATTTAAAATTATACAATGATTTTTTTATTTTTTCAAGGAAATTTTGATATACAAAATAATCGTGAATTGAAACCATTACTTTAAAAAATAAAAAAATTCACATAAAAAACATATATATTTAATAAGTAATATGATATAATTCTGATATCGAAAGATAAGGAGGATTTTTTATGTTAAAATTTAATTTTGAAAATTCAAGTATTACAGAAAAAATATTTAATAAGTATAGTGAGAAAGTTTCTGAAATTCATAATTCATTAAATGAAATTGCAAATGATGAAAAGGAATTTGTTGGCTGGCTTGAATTACCTACAAATTATGATAAAGAAGAATTTAGTAGAATTAAAAAAGCAGCTAAAAAAATACAAAGTGATACTGATGTATTGGTTGTTATTGGAATCGGTGGATCTTATTTAGGTGCAAGGGCTGTAATAGAAGCTTTAACACATACTTTTTACAATGCTATGTCAAAAGAAAAAAGAAAAAATCCACAAATTGTTTATGCTGGAAATAATTTAAGTCCAGTATATATGAACGAACTATTAGAATATATTGCCGATAAAGATATTTCGGTAAATGTAATTTCAAAATCTGGAACTACTACAGAGCCTGCTATTGCTTTTAGAATTTTTAGAGAAGTTTTAGAAACAAAATATGGTGTTGCTGAAGCAAGAAAAAGGATTTATGTTACAACAGATAAAGAAAGAGGTGCATTGAAAACTTTATCAAATGAAGAAAAATATGAAACTTTTGTTATTCCAGATAATATTGGAGGAAGATATTCTGTTTTGACAGCTGTTGGGTTACTTCCTATTGCAGTAGCTGGAATTAATATAGACAATTTAATGAAAGGTGCAAGAGAAGCACAAGAAAGATTTTTAGATCCAGATGTTAAATATAATGATTGTTATAAATATGCAGTTATAAGAAATTTACTTTATAATTCCAATAAAACAATAGAAATATTAGTAAATTATGAACCAAAACTTCATTATTTTACAGAATGGTGGAAACAACTTTATGGGGAAAGCGAAGGAAAAGACAAAAAAGGAATTTTTCCAGCTGGCGTTGACTTAACAACAGATTTACACTCAATGGGACAATATATCCAAGATGGAAGAAGGGATTTATTTGAAACAGTTATAAAAATAAAGGAAAATTCTTCTGAAATAACAATTCAAACAGATGAACAAAATCTAGATGGACT
Organism: Clostridia bacterium; assembly: GCA_017530505.1. Classification (GTDB taxonomy): domain Bacteria; phylum Bacillota; class Clostridia; order TANB77; family CAG-508; genus Scatovivens. The sequence continues at coordinate 7,886 of JAFXMI010000010.1, forward strand.
AAATTATTTAGCAGATAAAACTCTAGGATATGTTAATTCAAAGGCTATGGAAGGAACTATTCAAGCACATGTTAACGGAAATGTTCCAAACTTAATGATAGAAATAGATAAGCTAGATGAAGAAAATATGGGAGAATTAATTTATTTTTTTGAAAAAGCTTGTGCAATTTCAGGTAATCTTTTAGGAGTAAATCCATTTAATCAACCAGGTGTAGAAGAATACAAGAAAAATATGTTTAAACTACTTAAAAAACCTGGATATTAAAATATACAAAATAGATTAAATTTAACAAGGAATTTTTATGATAGATTTAAACAAAGAAATAAAATATATTAAGGGCGTTGGACCATCTAGAGCAGAGGTTTTAAATAGTATTGATATTTTCTCTCTTGGAGATGCATTAACCTATTTTCCAAGAGGTTATGAAGATAGAGGCAAAGTTAAATCAATTTCTGAATTAGAAAATGGAGAAGATGCTCTTATTTCTGCTTTTACTGTGACAAGAATTGCAGAAATAAAGGTTAGATCACATCTAACCTTATTTAAACTTACTGTTAGAGATGAGACGGGCTCTTGTCAAATTACATGGTATAATCAAAAATATTTAAAAAATGCAATTAAATTAAATACAAGATATAAATTTTATGGAAAAGTGTCAAAAAAAGGTGCAAAAATTGATATTCAGTCTCCCGTTTTTGAAGAAGAAAGTATTTCAAAAGCAACTGGAAGGATAGTTCCAATTTATCCACTTACATATAAATTAACACAAAATACTTTAAGAAATGTTATAGAAAATGCATTAAACTCCTTAGATGGTCAATTAGAAGAAACACTTCCAGAATATTTATTAAAAAATTATAATTTATTAAGTTATAACGAGGCTATTAGACAAATACATTTTCCAATTTCGTTTGAAATGTTTAATAAAGCTAGAACTAGACTTGTCTTTGAAGAATTATTATCTATGCAACTTGCTCTTTTAAGTTTAAAGAATAAATATGAAATAAATAAACTAGGAATAAGTTTTTCTAAAGATGTAAAAATGTCAAAGGTTATTGATGATTTACCATTTAAGCTTACAAAAGCTCAACTTCATGTTTTAGAAGAAATTGATAATGATATGGAGAAAGAAAAGCCAATGAATAGACTTCTTCAAGGTGATGTTGGTTCAGGTAAAACCGTTGTAGCTTTAATATCTGTGTATAAAGCTGTAAAAAGTGGATATCAAGCTGTTATTATGGCACCTACTGCAATACTAGCAATGCAACATTTTGAAACATGTAAGGAATTACTAAATAAATATGGAATTAAATCAGAAGTATTAGTTAGCGGTCTTTCAAAAAAGAAAAAAGAAGAGGTTTTGAAGTGCCTTCAAAATGGAGATATAGATGTTTTAATTGCTACACATGCTGTTTTAGAAGAAAATGTTGTTTTTAAGAATTTAGGACTTGTAATTACTGATGAACAACATAGATTTGGCGTAAGACAAAGAAGTATTGTTGCTGAAAAGGGGAAAAACCCAGATGTTTTGGTTATGACAGCAACTCCAATACCTAGAACATTAGCTTTAATTTTATATGGAGATTTGGATATTTCAATTATAGATGAACTTCCACCGAATAGAAAAAAAATTGAAACATATACAGTTACAAAAGCTTATTCAAAAAGAGTAGATAGTTTTATAGCTAAAAATATTGAAGAAGGAAGACAATGCTATATAGTATGTCCATTAGTTGAAGAAAATGAGGAAATAAATGCTCAATCTGTTTTAGAACTTTTTGAAGAATATAAGACAAAGATATTTAGTAATTATAGAGTTGAATATTTGCATGGTAAAATGAGACCAAAAGAAAAAGATGAAATTATGGAACGCTTTAAAGATGGTGAAATTGATATTTTAATTTCAACTACTGTAATTGAGGTTGGTGTTAATGTTCCTAATGCTAATATTATGGTTATTGAAAATGCTGAAAGATTTGGATTAGCCCAACTTCATCAGCTTAGAGGTCGTGTTCGGTAGGGGTGAACTTCAATCTTATTGTATTTTAAAATATAATGGATCATCACAAATAATAAAGGAAAGAATGAAAGTAATTTCTTCTACAAATGATGGATTTGTAATTTCTGAAAAAGACTTAGAATTAAGAGGAACTGGAGAATTTTTTGGAACTAGACAACATGGAATACCTGAATTTAAAATAGCAAATCTGTTTGAAGATATAGATATGTTAAAACAAGTTCAAGCAATTGCACTTCAAATAATTAATAAAGATAAAACTTTGGAAAAGGAAGAAAATATTTTACTAAAAAAAATTGTTGATAATAAGTTTAAAAATAGAATAGAAATTTAAACTTATAAAAGTATTGATTTTTAGGCAATTTAATGATATAAATAATATATTAAATTTTGAGAATTTTAAATTTTATTATAATATAAATATACTTATATTTATTTTTTAAAATTAGATTTAGATATTAAAGAAATGGAGAATTGCTTATGAGCTTTTTTGATAAATTAAAAAATGGACTTGGAAAAACTAAAACATCAATTAATGAGAAAATTAATAATGTTTTTAGTGTTTTTAGAAAAGTTGATGAAGAAATGCTTGAACAACTTGAGGAAGTTTTAGTTACTTCTGATATTGGAATTACTACTTCTGTTGAAATGATAAATAAATTAAGGAATAAAATAAAAAAAGAAAAAATTGAAGATGAAGAAGGCGTTAGAAAAGCTCTAAAGGAAATAATGATAGAAACTTTAGAAATTGGTGATGATCAGTTAATATTAAATACAAAACCATCAATAATTTTAGTTGTTGGTGTAAATGGAGTAGGTAAAACTACTTCAATTGGTAAAATTGCAAATAAGCTAAGAAAAGAAGGAAAAAAAGTTATTATTGCTGCAGCAGATACTTTCAGAGCCGCTGCTGTTGAGCAACTTGAAATTTGGGCAAATAAAGCAGATTGTTTAATTGAGAAAAAGCCTGAAGGCTCTGATCCCGCTTCTGTTATATTTGATGCAATTAAAAGGGCAAAAAATGAAAATGCTGATGTATTAATATGTGATACTGCTGGAAGATTACACAATAAAAAATATTTAATGGACGAGCTTTCAAAAATAAATAAAGTAATAGATAGAGAAATACCAGAAGCTAGTAAAGAAGTTTTAATTGTATTAGATGCTGAAACTGGACAAAATGCAATTTCACAAGTAAAGGCCTTTAAAGAAACAACAAATATTACTGGTATAGTTTTAACAAAATTGGATGGAACTGCAAAGGGTGGAGTTGTTTTTGGAATTGTTTCAGAAAACATGATACCTATTAAATTTATTGGTGTTGGAGAAAGTATTGATGATATGGAATTATTTAATCCTAATGATTTTGTAAATGCCATTATTTCTTAAAATAATAAGAAAGGAATAAATATTAAAATGAGCGATAATCAAGAAAAAACAAAAACTGAAACTCTCACTAAGGAGAAACAAAAGACAATAATAAAAAAAGATTTTCATATAAGAACTATTTTGGTTATGGTTGCTTTTTTGGTATTTACTTTAATTATAACAGTTTTTTTTAGAGCAGAATACCTTAAAATTAAAGAAGTTGGGGAAAATTATATAGATGTTTTTTTTCAAAAGTTAAAAAATATTTCTTTAGTTGCAACTATCACATTTTTATTAACTTATATAATTATATATATTTCTAACAAGTTTATAAAAATGGGCTTAAAAAAATTTTTTGATGAAGAAAAAAAAGAAATTCCAAAGCTTCCAAATAAAAGTTTATGTTTTATATTATCTTTAATTTCTGCTTTATTTTGTAGTACTTTTTTAACAGAAAAGTATATTACTTTTATAAATGCAGCAATATTTGGAAAAACAGATGGAGTATTTGGAATAGACATTTCTTATTATATGTTTACATTACCTTTTATTGAAAATGTTTTTATAACTATTATGGTTGGTATAATAGTTCTAATTGTATATACAGCTTTTTACTATATTATTTCTTTAAACGTGTATTTCGATGGAGTTGATGGAGAAACAATTAGGAAAAGCATCTTTTTAAAACAACTTGTTTTTTATTTAGCAATACTTGTTGTTTTTTTTGCTGGTTACATAATAATTAATTCACAAAATATTTTTAATGGCGATATGATGTCAATTCAAGATATTGAAAAAACAAAATTGGCTGGTGCAGGATTAGCGGATATTACTATTAAACTTTGGGGTTATAGGATTCTATCTGTAATTATAGTATTTGCTGTTGGAAGATTGTTAAAATACATTAAAAAATCTAACTTTAACCAATGTATTATTTCAATTGCAATTGTTCCAATTTATTTATTTTGTATGTTTTTAGTGATTATTTATTTTGATTATATATATATTGGTTCAAATGAACTAGATAGGCAAAAAAACTATATTAAAAATAATATTGAAAAAACAAAAGAAGCTTATGGAATTAATATAAGTCAAAATGAAATAGAAAATTATGATGCAATAACTTTTGAGGAAATTCAAGAAAATGAAAATGTAATAAAAAATATACCACTTATTTCATCTGATGTTATTTTAAGTATGATTAATGAGCAACAAGATAATATAGGATATTATTCTTATTATAGGACAATGTTAGCAAAATACAATAACAAACTTGTTTATTTAACTCCTAGAGAAATCTTGGGAAATTATGGTATAAGCTATAATAATAGAACTTTTAAATATACTCATGGTTTTTCAGCTATAATAACAACAGCAACTGATACAAATAATGATGGTTATGCAGAATATCTAGTTACAAATTATAAAGATAATTTTGAAGAGCAAAAAATCAAAGAACCTAGAATTTATTTTGGTCTAGAAACAAATAGTATTATTGCTACAAATACAGATTTTGGAAAAGAATATGATTATCCAATTACTGGTACTAAATATGAAGAAAATACTTATGATGGATTAGCAGGATTAACTTTAAATTTTTTTGATAGATTAGTTTTAGGTTTTGCTAATAGAAATTTAAAACTAGCTTTTTCTTCAAATATAAAACAAGAAACAAAAATAATTACAAATAGAAATATTATAGAAAGAGCTAAAATACTTTTACCAAATATAAAATATGACGAGAATCCATATCTTGTTATTACAGATGATGGAAGATTAGTATGGGTTATTGATGGATATACTACTTCAAATAAATATCCTTATTCTCAAATGACAGTATTTACAGATGAAACTACAGGTGTAAAAGAAAAAATTAATTATATAAGAAATTCAATAAAAGTTTTAATAGATGCTTATGATGGCACTACAACTTTTTATATTACAGATAGAACAGATCCAATTGCAATTACCTATGAAAATATGTATCCAGGGCTATTTTCTAAAACTTCAATACCTAGTGATATATCTAAGCATTTTGTTTATCCACAATTTTTATATAGTGTTCAGGCAGAAATGATTGGAATGTATCATGATGTAAGTGAAGATACTCTTTATAGAGGAGACGATATATGGAAAGTATCATCATCTATTATTAATTCTAAAAACACTAATATGGTTCCTTATTATACTATGTTAAAAGCTCCAAATTCAAATGAAAATGAATTCGGATTAGTAGTAACTTTTAATAAAGAGAAAAAGCAAAGTATTACTGGATATTTAGTTGGAACATATAAAGATACTAAACCTGAACTAAAATTATATAAGTTTAACGGGAAAAATAGTGTTCCTGGAATTATTAGTTTAAATAATCAAATAGATCAAGATACTGCGATTTCATCAGAACTTGAAATTTTAAGCACTTCTGGAGTTAAATTAATAAAAAATATGATGGTTATACCTATAGGAGATACCTTACTTTATGTTGAGCCAGTATTTCAAGTAAATTTAAATGAACAAGAAGGTGCAATTCCAATTCTAAAAAAAGTAATTGTAGCATCTGGAAATACTGTTGCTATAGGAAATAATTTAGAAGAGGCTTTAATTAATTTATTTTCAGATTATGCAGTAGATTTTGAATTTATTGATATGGAAGATATAGAAGATTTAGTAGATGCAATTATTAGAGCTAATAAAAATCTTTCAGAATCTATGGAAGCAAAAAATTTAGAAATGATAGGAAAAGATTTAAGTAGATTAGAAAATTTGATTAATCAATTAGAAATAGTTAGAAATAAAGAATTAGAAGAAGAAGAAAAACTTTTAAAAGAATCTCAAACAAATATAGCTCAAGATTTATTAGATAAGGTTGAAAATATTTTAGAAGATAGTAACCAAAACGAGAATTTATTATATAATGAGACGAGAGAAAATGTTATTGTAATGGAGGAAAATTAAAATGAATTTACCAAATAAACTAACAATTTTTAGAATGATATTAGTTCCTATATTTGTAATTATTGCATATTTACCAATAGATAATTTTGTTTTTGGTTTTTCAATAAAATTTTTAATTTTGGATTTTATATTTATAATTGCTTCAATTACAGATCACTTAGATGGCCATATTGCAAGAAAAACCAATCAGGTAACCACTTTTGGAAAATTTTTAGATCCTATAGCTGATAAAGTTTTAGTTTTATCTTCATTAGTTATAATGTGTGAATTTAACTTAGTTCCAGCTTGGATACCAGTAGTTGTTTTAACAAGGGAATTTTTAGTATCTGGATTTAGACTTGTTGCAGCAGAAAAAGGAACAGTAATATCAGCTTCAATTTGGGGAAAAATAAAAACAGCTACTACAATGCTTGCAATTATTTTAATTTTACTTTCTGGATATAAAATAGGGGCTTTTATGGGATGTTTAATTGAAGGAAAAAATAATGCAATGTATTGTATGTCAACAGGATTTGCAATTATAAATGGATTTGGAACAATTCTTATGTTAATAGCAGTTGTTGCTACTATTTTCTCAGGTTGGGATTATTTAAAAGGAGGAAAAGATTTATTAAAATAGACTATCCTAATTTATTTTAAGAAAGGAAATCCTAAATGACAAAAGAACAAGCAAAAAATAGAATTGATGAATTAAATAAATTAACAGGATATTATGCTAAAAAGTACTATGATGATGATAATCCTGAAATAAGCGATTTTGAATATGATATGCTAATGCTAGAATTAAGGAATTTAGAAAAAGAATATCCAGAATTTATAAGCAAAGAATCCTTAACTCAACATGTTGGAGGGACAGTAAAAGAAGGATTTTCAAAAGTTGAACATGAAGTTCCGCTTCAAAGTCTTCAAGATATTTTTGATTTTTCAGAACTCTATGCGTTTAATGAGAGAGTTTGTAAAAGTATTGAAAATAAACCAGAATATGTAGTTGAAACTAAGATAGATGGTTTATCTGTTAGTTTGGAATATAAAAATGGGGAGTTTTATAGGGGAGCTACTCGTGGCAACGGTTTAGTTGGAGAAGATATTACAGAAAATTTAAAAACAATAAAAAATATTCCACTTATTTTATCTGAAAAAATTGATTTAATTGTTAGAGGAGAAGTTTTTATTGGCAAAGATGATTTTGAACAAATGAACAGAGAAAGGGAAGTAAATGAAGAAACTTTGTTTGCAAATGCTAGAAATGCTGCAGCTGGTTCTCTTCGACAGTTAAATAGTAAAATTACAGCAACAAGGCCATTAGACATTTATATTTTTAATGTTCAAAAATCAGATAATATTAAATTTACTTCTCATTTTGAATCTTTAGAATATATGAAAAAATTAGGATTTAATATTAATCCCGTTTTGATAAAATGTAGTGATATTCAAGAAGTAATACAAGCAATTAATAAAATTGGTGAAGAAAGAGAAAGACTTAGTTTTGGTATAGATGGAGCTGTAGTAAAAGTAGATAATTTAGAACAAAGAAATGTTTTAGGTACAACTTACAAAACTCCAAAATGGGCTATTGCTTATAAATATCCACCTGAAGCAAAGGAAACAACGTTAAAAGATATTATTTGTCAAGTAGGAAGAACAGGAGCAATAACTCCTATGGCAATATTAGAACCAGTAAAGGTTGCGGGATCAACAATTTCAAAAACTACACTTCATAATGAAGATTTTATAAAAGAAAAAGATTTAAGAATTGGGGATAAAGTTGTAATTCAAAAAGCTGGTGATGTTATTCCAGAAATTGTAAGAAGTGTTAAGGAAAAAAGGACCGGAAGTGAAAAAAAATTTTTTATGCCTAACGTATGTCCTGTTTGTGGAGCTAAAGCAATTAGAGAAGAAGGAGAAGCCGTAACTAGATGTATTGGAGCAGAATGTCCGGCGAAGCTTTTTAGAAGTATAATTCATTTTGCATCTAGAGATGCAATGAATATAACTGGTCTTGGTGAAAATATTATTGACATTTTATTAGAAAAAAAATTAATTTCTAATATTGCAGATTTATATTCTTTAACTTTAGATGATATTTCTTCATTAAAGAAAAATGGTAAAAAATTTGCTCAAAATCTGATAGATTCAATAAATTCTAGTAAATCAAATGATTTTTATAGAGTTTTAAATGGTCTTGGAATAATGCATATAGGTGTAAAAGCTGCAAAAATTTTAGCAAAAAAATATAAAAATATAGATAATTTAATGAATTCTACTATAACAGATTTATCATCAACTGATGATATTGGAGAAATAATGGCAAATAGTATATATGAATATTTTTCACAAGAACAAAGCATAGATTTAATTAATAAACTAAAAAATGCAGGTGTAAATTTTGAAACAAATATCGAAGAAACAGAAGACAATAGATTTGAGGGACAAGTATTTGTTTTGACTGGAAGTTTAGAAAAATATTCAAGAAAAGAAGCTCAAGATATAATAGAAAAATTTGGTGGAAAAACTTCTAGTTCTGTTTCTAGAAAAACGAGTTATGTATTAGCAGGAGAAGAAGCTGGAAGTAAGCTTACTAAAGCAAATGAATTAGGTATTAGAATTATAAATGAAGAAGAATTTGAAGAGCTTATAAAATAAAACTATTATTTAAAACATTAATGCTTGTAGGAAAGGTAAATATTAAATGAAAGATGAAAAATATACTTTTAATATGTTTTGGGAAGATTTGAATAATGGGTTCCAAATTTATTATACTTATATGGATTGCAGATATTTAATTTATAAAATGTCAAATAATTGTTATAAAAATGAATTAGTTGAAGCACCCCCAAAATGCCCACATCAAAGAAGTTCAATTTTAACTTTAAAAAGAGTAAAAGAGCTTTTTGATTATATTGAAGATATACAATATAAAGTTTTTGAGTGAAGGAAAAAATTATGGACGAAAATAATTTAATGACACCAAATATTCAAAATAAGTTTGAAGAAGAGAATGAAAATTCATTAAGGCCTAAAACATTATCTGAATATATTGGACAAACAAAAGTTAAAGAGAATATGAAAGTTTATATAGAAGCTGCAAAAAAAAGAGGAGAAGCTTTAGATCATGTTTTATTATATGGACCTCCAGGACTTGGTAAAACAACGCTTTCTAATATAATTGCAAATGAGATGAATTCGACTATTAAAATTACTTCTGGGCCAGCAATAGAAAAACCTGGGGATTTAGCGGCTATTCTTACTTCTTTATCTGAAAATGATGTTTTATTTATTGATGAAATACATAGAATGAATAGAAGTGTTGAAGAAATATTATATCCTGCACTTGAAGATTATACATTAGATATTATAATTGGAAAAGGTACTGCTGCAAAATCTATTAGATTAGATTTACCAAAGTTTACATTAATAGGTGCAACAACAAGAGCAGGTTCTCTTTCAACACCATTAAGAGATAGATTTGGTATAGTTTCTAGATTAGAGTTATATTCTGAAGAAGATTTAAAAACTATTGTAAAAAGATCTAGTAATATTTTGGAAATTGATATCAATGATGATGCAACTTTAGAAATTGCTAAGCGTTCAAGAGGAACTCCAAGAATTGCAAATAGGTTGTTAAAAAGAGTTAGAGATTATGCGGTTGTTTTAGGAGATGGAATTATAAATTTAGAAATTTCTAGACTTGCTTTAAATAAATTAGAAATAGATGATTTAGGTTTAGACAGTACAGATAAAAGATTACTGGAAGCTATTATAAGTAAGTATTCAGGAGGACCGGTAGGTATAGAAACCTTGGCAGCTACTATTAACGAAGAGGTAGATAATCTTGAAGATGTTTATGAACCATATTTAATGCAAATAGGTTTTTTAGGAAGAACACCAAGAGGCAGAATTGCAACACCACTTGCATACAAGCATCTCGGATTAACATATAATAAATAACTTGCATATAAAGAAATATTATAATATTAATAGGTAAATAAATAGTATTATTTGTTTATAAAATAATAATTATTGTAATAGTTGCTTTACGTGTTAAAATGAAAAAGATAGTGTAATTAGAAAGGGGCTTAGTAATATGAAAAAAAGAAAAATCGTATTTTTTTTTATTATTTTTATTATTACACTAATTTTGGAACTTACAGTTTTTAATATAAATTCTTATAGAGTTTTAACCTCAAAAAATAAAATTACTTTTTTAAAGGACAGTTTTCAATATATTCAAAATAACGATAACTGTACTTTTGTTCAAATTAATAATATTGATACTGAAATAAAGACAGTACATATACAAATTAATAATATAGAGAATATAGAGTACAAATTTTTATATTCTGATGAGACTACAGCTTCTTTTAGAGAGACTCCAACTAAAATGTATGTTGAGAAATTAGAAAATAGTAAATATATACCTACTTATTTATCAGGGAAAAGTAATAAAATAGCAATTGAAATATATGGAGAAAATATAGATTTAAAATCTATTAATGTAAATGAAAGAATACCAATGAACTTTTCTTTTGTAAGGGTATTAATACTATTTAGTTTATTTAGTTTTATTTTTAGTTTAAGAAATTTTGAAATTTTTAATATTCCATTTTCACCAAAATATTTAAAACAAGAGTTTATTCTTTTATCAATTTTGGGAGTTTTTGTTTTCATTATTTTTTACATTAATGTTAATAGTCTAAAAAAGGAATTCGATTTTTATAGTTATAATTTTGTAAAAGCACTTTCAAATAGACAAGTTTATTTAGAAGATATTCCAAGTGATAAATTATTAAATATTAAAAATCCTTATGATTCAATTCAAAGAGGTGAAGAAGGAATAATAAGAGGTGAAGACTATTTATGGGATACAGCTTATTATAATGGAAAAGCTTATGTTTATTTTGGAATTTTACCAGTTTTAATTTTGTTTTTACCATATTATCTTATAACTAAAGATTTTTTAATTTCAGCAATTCGGAGTATTATTTTTTTCGATTTTATCTGCTATATCAATAAAGGCATTAGTAGAAATTGTTTTTAAAAAATTTTTTAAAGATATTCCTTTTAAATTTACTGTTTATTCTTTAATAATAATGTTATTTGGAAGTCAAATTTTTATATTGAATGGAATTCCTAGATTTTATGAAGTTCCAATTTCTAGTGGATTATTTTTTTCAATAACAGGAATTAATTTTGTATTATTAGCTTTTTTTAATGAAAAAACGAATTTTAAAAATATTTTTATAGGCTGCCTATGTTTGGCTTTATCTGTTGCATGTAGGCCAACATATATTTTCTCATCTTTAATTATTATTCCATTTATTTTAAAAAGGTTTATAGAAAATTTAAAAAATAAAAAGGATATTGTAAAAAATGTTTTAGTAGTTGCAATTCCTTATTTAACAGTTGGAATACTATTAATGTATTATAATTATATAAGGTTTGGAAGTTTTTTTGAATTTGGCGCAAAGTATCAGTTAACAGTAAATGATATGTTACATTTATCTAATAGATTTGCTACTATATGGACTGGTTTAATATGTAGTTTATTTAGTATTCCAAATTTTATCCCTAATTTTCCATTTATTTCTAATCATAATAACTTAATAACATTTTATGGATATTATTATATAGAAAATATGGTTGGTGGTTTATTTATTCTAGTTCCAATCTGTTTTTGGATTTTTAAATTTCCATTTATTTTAAAAAAAATAAATAATAAAGAATTAATAGTATTTATTACTATGCTAATTTTTGATGGATTTCTAATTTGTATTTTATCGGTAATTATGGGTGGAAGTATGCAAAGATATATTGTTGACTACGGTTGGATGTTTGTATTAGCTGGAATATGTATAATAATTGAACATATAAATATTTTTAAATCAAATGAAGCCAAAGATATTATTAAAAAGCTTTTTGCATTTCTTACAATTTACATTGTTATAATAAATTTATGTAGTGGAATTGTATCTGAAAAATCTTTTATGAAAAATAATAGCCCTGAGCAATTTTATAGGATAAAATATATGGTTAATTTTTGGGAATAAAGATTTAAAAAAGTAATAAATAAAGATTAGTTTTTATGAGTATATAAAATACTAATTTACAGAGTTTGTATTAATTTTATAACAAATTTCAGAGAAAGGGGAAATTCGTATTATAGAATATTTAAATTATACGAAAATAAAAAAATGAAAAAGGTTTTAATTATTGGAGCAGGACCTGCTGGGCTTACAGCTGGGTATGAATTATTAAAAGAAAAAAACGGTGATTATGAAGTTACAATTATTGAAGAAGATAATAGAATAGGTGGAATTTCTAAAACTGTAAATATTAATGGAAACAGGATGGATATTGGAGGGCACAGATTTTTTTCTAAAGATGAGGAAATTATGAATTTTTGGAAAGAGCTTATGCCAATTCAAGCAAAACCTAGTTTTGATGATAAGATACTTGAAAGAGAAAAAACTTTAGAAAAAGAAGGACCCAATCCAGAGACTGAAGATAGAGTTATGCTTGTTCGTGATAGAGTTTCCAGAATTTATTACCTTAAAAAATTTTTTGATTATCCAATTAGTTTAAAAGTTAAAACTTTTACGAATATGGGATTAGTTAGAACAATTAAAGCAGGATTTAGTTATATAAAATCTATGTTTATTAAAAAAGAAGAAACTTCTTTAGAGAATTTTTACATAAACAGATTTGGTAAAGTGTTATATAGTATGTTTTTTGAAAAATACACAGAAAAGCTTTGGGGAAGACATCCTTCTGTTATTTCTGCTGATTGGGGTGCGCAAAGAGTAAAAGGTCTATCAATTTT
>JAFXMI010000011.1 GCA_017530505.1 Clostridia bacterium
TATCAATGGCGTTATACTAACATCAGCAGAAGTATTTATCATGCAAATTTTTGATATATTTTTAACTTTTCAATGTGCTAAACAAAAAATTTTTAATAATATTTTCATATTCTATTTTTTCATAGACTACTTAACACTATCTTATTTTTTCTATAAAATTTAAAATAATTTTTATACAATTTAAAATTCTTTTTTTCTTACCACATAAAAAGCCCTTTCATCAATAGGACGAAAGGACTCGTGGTACCACCTAAATTCATTATTTAATAATAACCTCATATAGCGATAACGTAGCTACCGTTTATACCTACTATTATTTCAATATAAAACCTAAAAAGTGAATTTTCAATAAACTATATATAAAAGGCTTTCAGCAATTACCTTTCTCTCTAAAATATATTTTAAAATTTATTTACTTTGCTTTTTTTAACAGTTTTTTCATATTTAAGATATTAATAATATAACATATGTTTTTATTCTTTTCAAGAATAATTTAAAAAATTTATTTTTTTAATTATTACAATTTTTATTATTGTACTTCAAGAACTTTTGTAACTTTATCGGGATTTTCTTTTCATCAGGTACTTCTCCTACATCACTGATTTTAATTCCACCTTTTAAAGCCTCCTTTACTACCGTTTTTTGAGTTACTGTACTCTTTAACATCTTCTTCAGCATCCGGATTAGAGAAATCTGGTAATCCATTGCCCAAAGCTTTTAATAATTCATTTGATTTTGAATCTCTATTCGTTCCACTACCATAGTTTATTATTATTGTTATTTTACGATTAGGATCAGTTGAATCAGAATATGTTATTTGTTTAAATCCCATAACTTCCTTAAGATCTTTTAATTTTTTTCCCAATTATTTCTTAGTAATTCATTAACATTCATATTAATTTATCTCCATTTTTATATTTGCAATGTTAAATTTTCATTTAGCATAAAGTTTAATTAAAAACATGTTAGTTTTATTATACAATGTTTTTCCAAGTTTGATAATTGGTTATGTTGACTTTTTAGCTATATAATTATGTTAATTTTTCTCGCTAAAATTAACGACTACAACCTTTTTTTTCTTCCTCTCTTTCTCTTTTTATTTCTCCAACTAATGTTATAGGAAATACTCCTTTTCTTGCTTCATCATATTTAGGATTATTCAAAACTTTATCTCTTGTAGCTTGAACCAAATCACGAAATTCCATTTTATTCAATTCCCCTTATTTTTATTTATCTTATCCATTTATATTAGCTAATTCTGTTTTAATAAATTCCTCTATTCTAATATTTAAAGGTTCTAAAATTATTTTGTTTATCATCTTTGGAGTATTAAATCTACTATAAAAAAATCGTGTAAGTTTTGTAAAAGTCCTAGGCTTTTTTAGACTTGTTGAAACCCACTTATTACCAACTTCCATAGCATTTAATATATTAGCCTTTTTCATTTCATTTATCCTTTTAATTTCCGTTTCAATTGCTTTAGCTTCCTTTTCTACTTTTTTTATAGTTTCTATATTTTCAACTTCTTCTTGTTTAGTTTTTTCAATACGCTTGTTTAGTATATCTGAAATTTCGTTTTCAATATCTAAATTGTCTGCAGCTTTATGTATTAAACTAACATCAACTTGATTTTCTTTTTTATCATTTATAATTTTTTTAGCTATTCCTCTAAATGAATTAGATATTTTTCTTTTAACTTTATCTTTTTCTTTTTGATTTATTTTTTCTATTTCTTTTTTATATAAATATTCTTCTCTAATAACGGATCCTAATAGATGAGCTTCTAACTCGACTTTTCTTAAAATAAGCTGTTCAATTTTATTATCATAAAATTGACTAAGTTTTACTAAAGCTTCTTCATAATTTGTTAAACTATCTAAAATAGCAGATTTGGTTAAATCATAGTTTTTAGATTTTTCATTAAATCTAGGATTAATACTTTTAATTCCAACAGAAATAGCATTCATTTGTGCATTAACTTTTTGGTTAATAGTTTCTGATGTAATTTTCTCTGTTAAAGCTCTATTAACAATTGCATCTAAAGAAATTTCATCACTAGTTTTTTCATAGATACTTTTCAATTCAACAGCAACATTTACAGCATTTACATCATTTTCCATAAATACTTACCAAACCTTTCTAAAAGCTAAACCTGCCATAAAACTATCCAAGATTATTATTATATTTTGAAACAATATTTTTCCCTTTAGCTATATTTTTTGACTTATCTTCCTCAATTTTTTTAAGTAGAGCTTCTACCTCTTCTTTTGTCATATAATCTAGATTAAATATTTTATTCTCATATACAACAGTTCCAAGTTTCATATATTTTCCTCTTACATTAATGTAATTGACTATATAAACATAAACCTTTAATAGTCTATACTTTTTGTACTTCCACCATTAGTTTTAATTCTATACATTTGATATATTTTTGATTCACTCTTACTTACATCTAAATAATAAATTGTATCCCCTGCCACATTTATTTTTGTTTTATTTGTTGATATTGAAACTATTTCTTTGTAATTATTTCCATCAAAATTTATTGATGCAATTTTTTTATTTTGTTCATCAAAAAAATAGATTTTATCTTTTGAAATATTAAAAATATTTGAATTTACATATTGTGAAAAAATTTCATTATTAGTTCCATCAATTTTTAGTCTGCATAAACATTTATTATCTTCACTATAATAATAAATCCAATTATCTTTTACCTGAAATTCTTTTATTATAGTTTGAGCATTAGTAATTTTTTTTGTTTCAACTCCTGAAACTGTTGAAACATAAAGTTCTCCTGCTTTATTTGAATAATAAACCTTTCCATCTATTACTTCAAAATCCCTAATTTCACTACTAATTATTATTTTTTCATTTGTTCCATCTAAAGTAATCTTAGCTATTCCACCATTATTTTCATTCGTAGCATAATATATAAATTCATTTTCAATATACATTTTACTAATTGATGTATGAATGGTTTTTATTGTAGATAACTCACTTCCATTTGTTTTAACTTTCTTTATTGCAATATTATTAGAATCATCAACACTTAAGTAATATAAATAATCTCCCAAAATACTAATTGAGTACGCTGTTTCATTAGTAATCTTAAACTCTTCTAATCCTTTTAATTTTACAATCCCATCTTCATATTTATTATAAAAAACTCCTTCATCATTACTAGCAACAAGACCCATATTAGAAATATTTCCAAGTTCAGAATTAGAATTTTTTTTACTTTTAATTACAGAAAATGTAATAATTATCATTACAATTAAAAATATTACAATTAAGCATAAAAATAGTATTTTTTTATTAATATTAAAGTTTTTCTTTTGATTTTCTTTCATCATAACTTACCTTTCATTTAGGATTTTCAAATTCTATTCAGATAGCATAAAATCTTTATCTATATTAAAAGTATAGCCATTAATTTTAATTATTGCTAAATCTGATGAAACAACAGTTGAAACATCATATCCATCAATAACTAAATTTTCTAAATTTTTTATTGTAAATTCTTCTCCATTTTGAATAGCCTCACCCATCATAATAGAAACAGTTTCAATTAATTTATTTTTTATTTCCTCTTTTTCTGCTGTATTTTCAGGTTGTACAACTGGTTGTTGAATAACAGAATTAGAAGAATTATTATCTATTAAGTTTAGACTTGACCTTTTTGAATTATATGTTTCAATTATTTTATCATAAACTTCTAAAAATAAGTTTTCTATTTCTTCATTTGATAATTTATCTAAAAATATTGAATTTTCTTCCGTAAAATCTTCTTGAATAGTATTCTCTTGAAATTTGATTTCATTTTTTAAATTAATCATTAGATATTCTTCATTATTATTATATTTTATATTAGCTGTATTTGTATAACCTTTAGATGTATTAGCATTGTTAGTTTGTAATTCTATTTGTGTTTTAGACTTTACCTTTTTGTTTTCTATATTACAATACTGTAATACATATTTAATATTTACATCAGAAGATTTTTTTTCAATTTCTAAGGAATTTCCTGCAACTATATTTTTACCTTCTTCATTTTTTTCAGGTGCTAAATAAGTTATTTTAAATTTAGAAGTTCCAATATACTCTATATCAATATTTTTTTCTTCTAAAAGGTTTGCTACTACTTTTAAAGTTTCTTTAGACTTACCTTCTTCATTTCTTACATAAATAGTAATTTTTATTTCATCTTTAGATGTAAAATTATTATTTAAAAGTTCTTCATTAATTCTTGATTTTAAATCATCTACTGTTCCTTCTATTTTTATATCTAATAAAAACACCTTTATTAAATCTAAGAATAAATTTTTATTATTTAATATATCTTTTTCATCTTCTATTTCTAAATCTAATTTAGGAATGTTTGTAGTATCAAGGCTTGTTTCATCGACTAAATCTGTCTGAGGCATAGATTTTATTTCTAGTTCTGTTTCATGCTGTAAAACTTCGCCTTCAACTAATTCCATATCTGTTTGTATATTTTGAATTGGATTTACTTGTAATGTTTCAGAATTATCCTCTAAATTTGTTTCATATTTTTCTTGATTTTTTGTTTCCTTTCCAGTTACAATTTTATTTAATAATTCATCATCGTTTTTCAATTTTTGAAGAAAAGTGTTATAAACACTTTCTAAAAGACCCTTGTCTAAATTTAATGTATATGAATCAGTATTAATTGTTTCTGAATCCATTGAAACACCAATATTCTCTTTTACAGATATTGCTTCATTTGGTATTAAATCAAATATTGCTTTATAATATTCAGCAATCTTATTGGATTTAAATTCTTCATCAATTATTACCTTATTGTTTGATATATTATCAAGTGATTCATCAATAAAATCTGCAGACAAATTTAAATCCTGTCCAGTTATTCTTTTTATTGAATTATTTAATTCAGCTTTATTTGATGAAATATATTTATCTAAAACATCATCAGATGCTATGCCTATAGCTTCTTCTGTATTTAATATTTTTAAACTTAATAAATCATTAGAAGAATAATTAACTTTTGCATTTAATAAAGCTTTATTTTTTTTTCTATCCGCATCAATATTAATCATAAAGCTTAATTTATTAGTATCAATATTTTGCTTTGTATCTGTTTGCATTCTTGTTGTAATTTCAGATGTTGTTTCAGATAAAAAACTCTTTTCTCTAATTTGATTAAGCATAGTATAATATGTATCTAAATCAATTACATTTTCAAAGTTATTTTGTCCAACGTATTTAAAAAAAACATCTTTAGGTGTTTCCTGAATATAATTTATATAATACCAATATCCTACAGCACCCCCTCCAATAATAATTATTAAAAAAAATAATAATAATATTATTTTACCAAGTTTTCCTTTTTTCTTTTTATTACCGAAAATCAGGACGTTTTAAAACAATATCATCTACCTCTCCGAAACCCATTGTATTTCCTCCATTTTTATCTACAAATATACTTACATAATATTATACATATAAACCAAAAAAATAACAATATATTTTGCAAAATTGTAATATATTTTTTAAGCTATATAAACTGTAATTTCAACTAACGTATCTTGACTATAAAAAAATTTTATTGTATAGTATATATAGTATTAAAGTATAAAAATTAAGGAGAAAAATAATTTATGTTATGTTCAGAATGTAATAAAAATACAGCTATTATTTTCATTAATAAAGTTGAAAATGGAAAAACTTCAACAGAGGGGCTTTGCTATACTTGTGCTAAGAAAAAAGGAATTAGCCCAATGGATGTAATTACCAAAAATGCAAATATATCTGAAGAAGATTTAAATAATATGTCTAATCAATTAGAAACTATTTTTAAAGATTTTACAGAAAATATGGATTCAATAGACCCAAATGAATTAGAAGCAATTGAAAATAATCCTCTTGGTGGAATTTTGGGAATTTTCAGAGCTCCAAAAGGTTTTTCAATTAATGAAGAAAAAGCTGATTCATCTGGTGAAACTAATAAAGATAATAATTCAAGAAGAGTTAGAGTTGAGAAGAAGCCAAAAAGTAATAAAAAGAAGTTTTTAGATACTTTTGGAACTAATCTTACAAAACAAGCTGAAGCTGGAAAATTAGATAATGTTATAGGTAGAGAACTAGAAATTGAAAGAGTTACTCAAATCTTAAATAGACGTTCAAAAAATAACCCATGTTTAATTGGAGAACCAGGAGTTGGTAAAACTGCAATTGCTCAAGGTTTAGCTATTAGAATTGTAGAAAAGCAAGTCCCTGCAAAGCTTTTAAACAAAGAAGTTTATTTAATTGATATGACAGCAATTATTGCTGGAACTCAATTTAGAGGTCAATTTGAAGCTAGGATGAAATCCCTAATTGATGAGTGTAGAACTTACGGAAATATTATTTTAGTAATTGACGAAATTCATAATATTATAGGTGCTGGAGATGCAGAACATTCTATGAATGCCGCAAATATTTTAAAGCCCGCTCTTTCTAGTGGAGAAATTCAATTAATTGGAACTACCACTTTAAAAGAATATAGAAAGTATATTGAAAAAGACTCTGCTTTAGAACGTAGATTTCAACCCGTGCTTGTTGAAGAACCTTCTATAAATGATACTATAAATATTATAAAAGGTATAAAAAAATATTATGAAGATTATCACAAAGTTGTTATTACATCAGATGTAATTGAAAAAACTGTTAAAATGTCCGAAAAATATATCCATGATAGATTTTTACCAGATAAAGCAATTGACTTAATTGATGAAGCTTGTTCAAAAATTAATTTAAATAATAAATCTTTATATGAAATTGAAATTATAAAAAATGAGCTTGAAAAATTAAATGAGGAAAAAGAAGAAGCTGTTTCTTCAGACTCTACGGAAGACTATCAAAAAGCTGCAGAACTTAAAGCAAAAGAATGTAACCTAACAGATAAATTAAATCAGTTAGAATCTTCCCTAATTCCAGCAGTTTTAACTGTACAAGATATTGCTGAGGTAATTGAACGTTGGACAAAAATTCCTGTTACAAAAATTACAGAAGCTGAAACTCAAAAATTATTAAACTTAGAAGCAAATCTTCATAAGCACATAATTGGTCAAGATACTGCTGTTAATGCTGTTTCAAAAGCTATAAGAAGAAATCGAGCTGGACTACAAAGTACTAAAAGACCACCATCATTTATTTTTGTTGGCCCTACAGGGGTAGGAAAAACTGAACTAGCAAAAAGCTTAGCTTTTGAGATGTTTGGTTCAGAAGAAGCTATTATCAGAATAGATATGTCAGAATACATGGAAAGCCATTCTACTTCTAAATTAATAGGTGCTCCTCCAGGATATGTTGGCTATGATGATGCTGGTGGTTTAACAGAAAAAGTAAAACGTAGACCATATTCTATTATTCTTTTAGATGAAATTGAAAAAGCACATCCAGATGTATTTAATATTTTACTTCAAGTTTTAGACGATGGAAAACTTACAGATTCTCAAGGAAATACAGTAAATTTTGAAAATACAATTATTATTATGACTTCTAATGCTGGCTCAAATTTAAATAATAACTCAATAGGATTTGGTGGAAATAAATCTATGATAGATAATAATAAGATGATTAGTGCATTAAAAGATTTATTCAGACCTGAATTTTTAAATAGAGTTGACGAAATTATTCCATTTGATAGTTTAACTGAAGAACAATTACTTCAAATTATAGACTTATTACTTCAAAAAACTTCTGAGGCAATTTTGTCAAAAGAAATTAGAATTGATGTTAACCTTGAAGCTAAAAAATACATTTTATCTAAAGGTACAGACCTAAAATATGGTGCTAGACCTTTAAGAAGAGCTATTCAAAACTATATTGAGGATCCTATTGCAGATATGATTTTAAGAGAAACTGTAAAAGCTCGGTCAAACAATTTATGTATATATAGAGAATGATGAATTAAAATTTAAAGCCGATTATTAAAAAATTATTAAAAATATATTTTTAAATTATAGATCTAGACTAGATAGATAGAAGTTTATCATAATAAATATTCTTATATTATAAAGAAGAAGGCAAATAAATTACATAAATAAATTACATTTAGTTTTTAATTCTACCCTACATAAAAACTAAATGTAATTTGGCCTTCTTTAAATTTTAATATAATTATGTGTTAAACTCTTTTTATTCAAAATCTTCTAGCATTGCATTTACTTTTCCAATTCCATAAACTACGATTCCTTCTTCTAATTTTTCAACATCACTATCTGGCAAAAAATCCTTACTAATTTCCGTAGTCTCATATAAACTATAACTTGTATCTGTATTCATTTTATATATTGTTACTAAATTATTTTCATTTAATTTTATAACATAATGATTATCACACATACCATTTATTTCTCTAGATAAAATTAAACTTTTCTCGTTAAATTCCTCTATTTCATAATTACCATTATAGTGTTCTTCTATTTCTTCTCTTGTCAAATTTACTAATTCTTTCGGAAGTTCCATATATTCAAAATTAAAATGCCCACACTCATCATAATATTCCTTTATTGCAAATTCAATATTTGGATTTACCTTTAATTCTACTGAAATAGTTTCAGCTATAACTTGATTATTATTTATAATTTCTTTAACTTCGTTTGCTTCCGATTGAAAATACTCTTGGTTTCTGTTATAAATTATAACTCTTCCAAAACAAAAACCTATTCCTATTGAAACAATAAAAATCATTATTCCTAAAAACATTATTTTTTTCATACTCACTCAATCCTCTATACTATCTAAATTATCACTTGTTACAATTCACATCCTCTTATGCTTTATTAAGTTAAAATATATAATTTTATAATATTTGAATTGTAGCTATCACTTTTTTAATTTTATTGATTTAAAAAAGTGTTTAAATAATGTGATAATATTTTCTTTCAAATTTTACCATTATGTTTCTAGTATTATATTTTTTAAATTTTTTATACGTTAATAATTTAATTTTTTTGACAATTTACATAAATTATTATATAATTTATGTATTAAAAAATAATAAGAAAGGTATTAAACTTATGAGCACAACTTTATCTTTTAAACAAGTTTTAGATTATTTGTATAATCATCAGGTATTTATAGATTCATTTGGTAAATTAAGTTTTCCCAATAATATTTCATTTTCTGTTCAAGACTTTGATAATGAATATATATCAGATATTCATCAATTTTTTATAGAGCATGAAGCCGATATATTAAATGAAGAAAATCAATCTGAAAAATTTTGGAAAGATATAGATGCCATTTCATCACCAGTTCTATTAGGAACTTGTATAACAAAAAAGCTTGAAAGTTTTTTTTCTCATTTATTAGATAATTATTTTATTAGTAGTACTAGCTTATTAAATACTATTAATAAACTACCAAATGTACCAGTTTTTTTATTATCTTTTTTATACAAAACATCTAGTAACAAAAAAAATAAAACACTTAATTTTCCATTACCTGAAGAACTTAGGGAAAAAATTCCTTCTTCTGAAGAATTAATGGATGGATATGGAACTAAATATAGTGGTACAGACATTTTATATTTTGCTAATATGGATTTAATAGATGATGAAAATCCAATCAAAATGCTCATATTTGATAGTTTATATACTCAAGATATATCGGCTGATAATTATATTCAGCCTGTGTCTTATGAAAAATTGTTAAGCTTTTATTCTCCAAAAAGATTACATAAACTTTTAAAACTTGGAAAAATTAACTCAGAATTTACTGATTTATTTATCAAACTTTTAGGTGGGATATCTGAAGAACAAAAAACTGAATATTTTCAAAACATAATTTCTGAAACAAAAAGAATAAATTCTGCAAGCAATTTTTTAGATTCAGAAGAAAAAAAATCAAAAAATAGACGTCGTATTCCATTAAATGATGGTTCTACTGATTTATTAGAATTCTCAAATTTGGGAATAATTCCATATTATACTTTATATGGAAACATTTCAACTGATTTTATTAAATCAAGTTTTAATAGCGGAAATCTTCCTATTACTGGGCTATTAGATATTGTTGAACGAGCAAAAGAAGATGCAGAAAATAGTAGTTTTAATGATTTGCAACAATTAATAACCCCTGAAAGCGTAATATCATTAGAACTAACGACTTTTCCCTCATCTACTCCTCCAAGTTCTAAAGGAACTATACATAATAACCCATTTCATCGTGCATTAGATTTAATGACAGAACAAAATAAAAAAGCTTTATTTTATCAAACAAATTCGCTACAAACAATTATGTATATATTCTTACATTATGAAACCATTTCAATTAATGAGTTAAATACAATACTAAAAAATCGAAATAATCAAGAACATTTAGACGTCTTTATAGAAAAAGGCTCTCTTCCTTCTAAAATAAAAGAGCTTTATGAGAGCTATTTAATAGATTATGGATGCATTAAAACTTTAATTGAAAAAGGTATATTAACCAAAGATGAAGTTCAAAAGTTTAGATTAGGAATTTCTGTTTTTGATACTATCAATGACAGAACTGGTAGAAAAAAGGTAGAAATTAATTCAAATTTAACTAATGTTCCTTTTTCTACGACAGGGACTTTTTTAGGAAAACAAGCTGATGGTTCGAACGATAACTTAAACCAATTATATCAAATTTTAGGAGATATTGATAATAATGATCTAGAAAATTTCCCAACAATTTCAAGTGAAAATAAAGAAAATGGATTCCTAAATGGATATAAAGTTCTCCCATTAAAACAAGTTAGTCTAATAGCTTTACTACCTCCAAATGCTATAAACAGTATTTATGTTATGACAGCACAAGAATTTGCTTATATATATAAAAATAAAGCTTTACCTCATAATTTTGATAGTAATAAAGCAATAAAAGAAATTAGGTCCTCTAAAACAATTCACGAAGATTTTTTATTAACAGTTTCTAGATTTGAAGAAGCTATATCATATCTTAATAGTTTAGGCTATAAAAATGACTTAAATTTTTCCAAAGTTTTAGAAATTATGTACAAAAATTATCTTAAAATAAAATATTTAGGAGGTAATTAATTTTGAATATAAAAAATACTATAAAACCTCATTCAACATATAATTTTAAACCAAAAACTGTTGAAAAAATAATAGAAAAATTTTGTATGTTTATTGATAAAAGTCCAGAAAATTTTGAAAAAGCTATAAAAGAAGATTTAAAAAACAATAAAATTGAAACAAACATAAAAAAGCTTATAAATATAGCTAGAACTTATAAAAAAAATTTACCTGTTTTACCTACATTTACTTCTACAACGATAATAGATGGTTATGGGAATTTATGTGTAATATATGATGGAAATCCATATATTACTTTAAAACTACTTATTTCTGCATTAAGAACTCATAATAATATTGTTTTTTTTACTAATAATTACTTCAATACTAATACAATTTTAATAGAAAGTTTTAATATGATTTCAAAAGAATCTAAATACGTTAAAAATTTTGCTAAAATTCAAAGAAACTATTTTAATAAGGAAATTATAAAAAAACAAAATTTATTTGATTTAGTAATATATATCGGAGATAAACGATCTTTCCAAACCGTTCAAAGCAAGCTTCGTATACCTTCTATTTTCAATGGATATAAAATAGTTGATGTTTATATTGATGATAAAAGTTTTAAAAATATTTTACTTCAAATTGATAAATATGCCTATTATAATTCAATTCAAGTAAATTATTTTGATAATACTAAACTTGAAGATACAATTAATTATATAAACAAGTATAATTTAAATGATTGCTTTGTAGTTTTTACAAAAAACTCTGAACTTGCATATACTTTTATTAATTCTTTGAAATGCAAAAATATTTTTGTTAATAAAGATCCTTTTATGGAATATGAATTCGATATTGATGAAAATCAATTAGTTTATACAAAAAATATTATTACAAGTAATTATTAGTTTATTATAAATTAAACTGGTATTTTAAGTAGTGTTAAAAAACAATATAGTTTTAAAAGATAATATAAAATAAAATATTAATACAAAAATTAATTTATTAAAATTAATTTATTATTCATCAAATATATCTACCTTTCATAGTTTGATATTTTTGGTACATCTAGCAAATTGCCATATTATCCCTCTAATTGTATTGTTTTTAAAAGTTTTTTACTTTTTTGTAATCTTCAATTAAGTAATCTAGTTCCCTTTGCTTTCTATTTCCATATTACAAGTTTAATTGACTTATAATATTAAAACTATATCAATTTGTGGATAATTTATTCTAAATAGCTAAAAAACTATATCCTTTACTTTTAATATACAAACTCTACAATATTTATATTTTTTATCTATAACCATTAAAAAATTTATCAGCACCTTTACTCCCTTTACTCCCTTTACTATTAGAAGTAATTAATTTTGAAAAATCTATAAGTTCAGACAATGGGGTATCTATTGGTATATTAATTCTCAAATCACTATCAAATCTATTATTCCCTATAGGCTTTAAAAATCCGGATAATGAAAGTCCACCTAAAATGGCTAATTTATAAAGATCGTTAACTTTTTTCGTTCTATTCCCCATATTATTATCATTATTAGAAATATCAATATATGGTTCTTGATAATCTTCATCCCCTTTTTGTGCTAAAAAATATTGTGTATCTTCATTTATTATAGTTTCTCCATTTTCATCTATTTTAGTTGTATCTAGTTGAAAATATTGTGTTTCCCCGTCAATTTGTAATTCAACACATACCCACGTATGTCCATTATTTTCTTCTCTATAAGAACATACTCCTGCCTCTAATAATAAAGCTTGTGTAAGAATTTGATATCCATCACAAACACCTTTCCCTTGAAATAAAGCCGTAGCAAGTTTTTCTCCCCAAGTTTGAACAATTAATTCTCTCGATAACTCTCTTGGAGATTTTAAAGCTTCATAATTATACTCCATATGATTAATAACATATTCAGCAATTCTTATAATCTTTTCAATATCAGACTGTTCTTCTAAATTTAATTCTCTTGTAATATCTTGAACTGTTTTTTTTATATCTCTACTTTGATCAGAAAAAAAATGTTTTATTCCTCTTTCTTGGATTATTGTATCTAATTTTGGTGAAAATAACATAGCATTATTGATTGGAGATCCTATTAGTTCATTAAGCTCTGGTAATTTTTCAACTAATTCAGCTAATTGATCTGAAGTTATACTATTTAATGCTTCCACATTCAATTTTTGTAACTTTTTTGCTTTTTCTAAAGCAGAAATATCAGTTAAAATAGTATTTATTGGTGTCCCTATATAAATATTGTCTAGAGGATATATTTGTCCTAAGCTTTGTTCTTCATCTTCAAAATTATAAGCTCCAATCAATCCTGCTATATGAGTTCCAAAGCTAAAAATTTGGAGATTATTAATTTTTCCAATTTTATCCAGAGTTTTTATTCCAGTTTCTGAACCAAATGAAGCTACTCTTAAATTTTCTCCTTGAAAACTTATTTGCCTAATTTGTGGATATATTCCACCTTCCAATATAAAAGTAGTTAAATTATTAGAATTAAATATAATTACATTTAAATCTTCTGGTAATTTACATCCACCAATATATAATTTTTCTAAACTTTGATTGTTTTGTAATTGTCTTAAATGATTCGCATTTAGCTCAATATTATTTCCTTGTAACCATACTTTTTTACAGTTACTTAAATCAATTCCTGCTAATAAATTATATCCTAGTACTCTACATTCCTCTAAAATAGATACATTAGAAAAATCAACATTTAAAAAGTAATTATTTTCCTCACTGTTTTGATTCTTTTGTAAAGAACTAAAATAAAAATTTTCTATTTCTAAATCATCCAATACTAAATTTTTCATAACAAAATTTGGCTCTGAATCACCAAAAATATCTACTCCATATTGAATTTCACTATTTAAAATAGTTCCATCAATTGTTTTTACAATTAATTTATTTCCATCAATTTTAACACTCCTAATATAATTACCAAAAACATTTCCATCTAAAACAATATGCGTTTTCCCTAATTGTTCTGTTAGTTTTTCCTTTAAAAAAACATACTCGCTATCTTCAGTGTTTTTTGGATCTTTTTCGCTTTCTAATTCTGAATGCAAAACCGTATTTTCATTGTTTTCATCATCTGGTTTACTTACATCTTCTAAAGCAACTGGTTCATTTTCATGATTAATATGAATTCCAATATTTTCTAACACTTTGGGTAAGAAAAGTGATAAACTAAGTAATATAGTAAATAAACGTTTTAAATATTTTTTTCTATTATTATTCATACTTTCATCCTCTTTAATTAAAGGTGCTTTCTATTAATTTTAATTCTCTTTATTTTTATTTCCCCATTCCTATTTATTCTTGAATTTCAAACTAGAATTTTCTTTTATAATTAGACTTTTATATGTTCTTTGATATTTTTACAATATGTTATTTTATAATATTTTACTTTATTTAAGTTTAAATATATTTTTTATTTTTTCTAATAGTCGTAAATATAAATGCTTTTTATCTTCTATTGAAGATTTCTGTTTATCTATAATAATATCCTTGTTATCTTTTGGAGCAAAAATTTTACTATAATCAAATTTTTCATTTAATTTCTTTTCTTTTAGTATTTGAAACTCTTTTTGTTTTCTTTTTATTACCTCTTTTTCATCTTCTGTAGCTAAATAATCAATATATAATACAGCAAGAATTTGTTTAGTTTTCTTTGATAAGTCTTGTTCTTTTAATTTTAAATTATCATTATATCTAAATTTACAATTTTTACTTTTTTGTTTCTCAAATTTTTCTATTAGTTCTTTAGGAATTTTATTTAAATCCTTTATATCAATTCTTTTTAATATTTCACATATTTCATAATATGCTATAGCATATTCTCCACTAATTTGAGGAAACTGATTTGTGAAATTTTCCATATATTTATTATTCCTATTCTTTATTTATTTTTCTCTTCCTCACCAAAACCCTTTCCTAAAAGGAGATCTCTAGTTATATCTAATCCATGTCCATCCGCTAAATATCCTATAATTGAATCCAACCAATCCTCCGATGTAATTGGTTTTTGTATAGTAAGTTTTACTTCAGAACCAACCCCACAAACACATTTCATGTTTTCAGGACTTAACACCCCTATAATATAATAAGTACTTGGAGCCAATTCGTAATAAAGTATTCGACCACCGTTAGGATCAAGTTGAGTCACTATCGGATATCCGTTTACTTGTAATACTCTCCATATAAGCTGTTTCAAAAGACCCACGCCCAATAGCTACAACTGAGCTTGGGATTATAACACTACTTATATGGGTACAATAAAATGCCCAATTTCCAATATACTTTAACCCTTCAGGTAAATCTATTCTTTCTAACAAATGATTCTCAGAAAAAGCAGAATCATAAATTTTTTCTACAGAACTTGCCATCATTACAGATTCTACATTCCTATTAGAAAAAGCAGAACAACCAATACTACGCACACCATCATGTAGTATTATGGTACTTGTCGAAGAATACTTATCAAATTCACAAATTTCACGATCTCGGGTATCTATATTCAAAGCAAAGGCCTTATCCTTAATTTCTTCAACTGTAGGGGGTATATCTATTATAATCTGATTTGAATCTTCATCTGGTTTTATTCCACAGTTTAAAAATGCTCCTTCCCCAATATATTTTAATCCATGATTAAAATATATCCTTCCAACTTTGGACCCCTCATAAGCATTATTATCAATTCTAAGTAAACTATTGGGAAATAATATATCTCCCAATACAGTACTTGAAAAAGCTTTATTACCTATAACTTGTAAATTTGGTGGTAAGTTAAAATCAGTACAACATAATGAATATGCAAAAGCAAGTTCGCCAATTTCTTCTACATCTTCTGGCAATACACAATATTTCAAATTTTCCCAGTGATAACACATCCTATCTGGAATTTTCCTAATTCCAGTTCCAAAAATAATTCCAGTTATACTTTTACAGTTAATTTTTCCATTTTGTGATGAATTAAATGATTTATTTCCAATTATCATTTCTTCTGCTTCTTCTAATGAAAAACTTGCTACTTTTTCCTTATTATTTTCTTCATAAATAATTGTTACATATCCATTTTGGGGTTCAACTTTTTTAAGCCAATGTCTCTTTTGTAATTCGCTTATTTTGTTTTTTCTCCATTTATGATAATCAATTTCTGGCTTTGTTTGTCTTAATCCATTTTTATTTGAAAAAGCTAAACTCTTAAAAATATCCATTGCTGTAGGTTTTGTTGTATTACTATCATCGTTTTTAAAAGTATTTAATCTTTCTGGCATATTCGGGGTTTTTAAATATTCGTCTAGAAGACTTGATATTTCACTTTCATTTCCATATAAACCAAAATACATTCTAATTAATTGAATATTTGTAGCTAAATCTAAAACTGTAGCTCCATTTTGAGTTGAATTACTTAACATAGTATATTTAATTTTATTTATAATTTCTTTAGCAAGTTGCTTTTTTATTCCAGTTTCTGAATCTATTTTTTTTTTGAGCTTCATCTTTTATTACAGAAATAATTGCCAATGCATATGTTTCGTCTATTGGAAAATTAGTCCAATTTCCTCCATTTCTATATTGTTCTTGTAAAAATATTAACATTACCCTAGCTATTGCTATTTTAGCTTCTGTAGTATTTATATTAATTCTAGACTTTTCAATATTCATAAGCAATTTTTTAAACTGTAAGTCAAGTAACTTTAATTCTTCGCTAGAAGGACAACTTTCATTTTTTTAAATTTTACCGGCAATTATTAATAATACCCTGTACTTCATTTTGTAAAGCAATTGCTAATTGTTTACCATTTGATACCTGAAAATTAATTTGCATTTCAATTTCAGTTAGATCTCTTATGATATTATTCAATAACTCATGATACTTCCTCTGATGCTTTGTATAATTCTGTAATAAATTATAATTATTTTTCACTTTACTCAATTTTTCCTGAAGAGTATCAACACTTATAGTGCTAGTTGCTGTTGAACCAAAAAAAGAATCAAAATCTTTATTTATACTTGACATAGAATCTTTAGGAGTTACATCATCATTGTTTTTCATTAATTGTAACAATAATTCTAACTCTTTAATATGACTTCCTAAATCATATACATTCATAATAATAATTACCTCTATTATTTATTTTAATAAACCTCTCTATTACATCTTTAAAAGAATATAGAAGAATTTGCAGTTATTTTACACGTACATTATAAGTACTTTAACAAAAGTATTTGCTAATATTATTTTATTAATTTCGTATAACTCAATAATCATCTTTTTAAACTCTTTAGCATAACTTTTATTTTTTGCTATTTTTAATAATTATATCATATATAAGCTTACATGTCTAGAATCCGTCTTAAAATTCAGTAAAAATCAATGATTTCTCATATTTATAATATATTAAATATTATAGTAATTTTAAATAATCTATAAATTTAGTACTTATAATAAAGGTTCTAACATTCTCTTTATTTTTATTTCCCCTTTCCTATTTATATTTATAGTAATTTCTCCCATTTCATCAGTTCTATAAATTTTTGTACCCTTTTCCTGTAATCTTTGAATTACTTCTTGATTTGGATGTCCAAAACTATTATTTTCCCCTACACCAATTAATGCTATTTTAGGAGAAACCGCTTGTAAAAATTCAATTGTTGTAGAGGTTTTAGAACCGATGATGCGCAACCTTTAAAACATCTACATCTAAAATATTAGTATTTTTATATATATTCAATATTTTTTCCTCTGCAATATTTTCAATATCTCCAGTAAATAAAATTGAAAAATCTTTATATTCTAATTTACATACTATTGAATTGTTATTCATTGCATTATCTATAATTAGTTCGTCTTGTGGATGAAGAATTGTTAGTTTAATATTATCAATATTAAGTACATTCCCCGCCTTTACAAATATTAAATTTATATCCTTTTTTCTTGCAGTAGAGATAATCTTTACATATATATCATTTTTTTCAATTTGTTCTGCTAATATTATATTTTTTATATCAAGACTTTCAAGAACTTTAACAAAACCACCTGCATGGTCAGAATCAAAATGAGAAATAAGAATATAATCAATCTTGCTAATTCCATGATCTAACAAATATGGTATTACAACTTTCTCACCATAATCATATCCACTCTCTTCTCCATTTCCACTATCTAGTAAAATCGTTCTATTTTTTATTGTCCTAATTAAAGATGAATCGCCTTGCCCAACATCTAAAAAATTTATTTCTATATTTTTTCTAAATGGAAGTCTAAAATTACCAAATAAAACTACTAAAACAACAGTAATTATTATAAAACTTTTAAATTTATATCTTTTCATTTTTCTTATTAAATAAATTTTTTTAAAATCCCAAAATAAAGCTAATATAACTAAAATAATATAGTAAAGTAATATTTTAAATAAACTAGGTGTTATAAAAATAATATTGTTTAATGGTAAATTAGCTAAATTTTTGGATAAAAATAATACTATTTTAATTATTTTTTTTTCTATTATTGATAAAAATGGAATTATTAAACTTAGATATCCAAAAATAATAAGTGGACCAATTAGTTCAGAAATCAGCAAATTTGATATAATAAAATTTAGTGAAAAAGTATTAAACGTATAAATTATTATTGGAAAAACTATTATTTGTGCTCCAACAGTAACAGAAATAATTTGAATAATTTTTTTAACTAACTTCTTAATATATTCATTTTTAATATTTTTTTCTTTTAATTTTTTTATTATTACTTTAAAACCGTATTTTTCAATTAATCTACTGTATAAAACAATACCAATACTACCACCAAATGAAAGCCACATAGAGACAGAAAAAATATTATAAGGATTATATATAAGCAAAATAGAAAGCGCAACTTTAAAACTAGTAAAAAAATTATCTTTCTTTAATACTATTTTCCCAAAATAAATAATAAAAGTCATAATACAGGCTCTTATTACTGAATTACTTTCTCCTACAAAAATAGAAAAAATAATTAGAAAAATAATTATTAAAGAATCTCTAATTTTAATATTCTTTATAAACAATTTTAAAATTGTTTCAATTCCTAATACTATATACGAAATATGTAAACCTGATATTGCTAATATATGTGAAATACTTGCAGATTTAAAATCTTCTTTTATATTTTCATCTAAAGTGTTTATAGAGCCCAAAAGAATTATTTTTAAAAAACCTGCTTCATTTTCTAAATAATTTTTATCTAAAATATTAATAAGTTTTAATTTTAATTTAAATAAATAATATTTAAAATCATTTTGTTTTGAAATAATTTCAAATTTATCTAGTTTAATTATTCCAGATATTTTTTTTTCTCGTAAATATCTAGAATAATTAAATCCATTATCATTTCGAGAAGTATCTGGCTTTTCAATATCTCCTGAAAACTTAATAATATCTCCGTATTCTAAATTATTCTTTGAATATATTAAAACTCTATAATTCTTATATTTTCCAGATTTTATTTTTAAAACATATCTATTATAATATTTAACTTCTTCTTTTAAACTTACTATCTGCCCGAAATATTCATTTTCATTTATAAGAAAAGCCTTGTCATATTTGTTTTGCAAAAAATTTGAATATGAAAAAGAAATTAAAATAATAAAAAATATTGTTACAAATTTTCTTATCTTAACTTTAAAATATAAGCTTATAATTATTATTTCTAAATAAAAAAATAGAGCTATATTTATATTATATAGCCCCATATATATTCCTATTAATAAACCTAAAATGTTTTTCCTCCTAATTAACTATTCTTCTAGCTGTAACAAATCTTTCATTATAATAACTCACAGTTGTTAAATTATCAATAACAACACCTCTTTCTGGATTTGCAGCATGTATAAATTCATTATTTCCTATATAAATCCCTGTATGTCCTATTTTTGCTTTATTTTCGCTGAGAAATAATATTAAGTCTCCTGGCATTAAGTTATTTCGTTCAACAACATCTCCAACAGTATCTTGCTCAGCTGCTACGTTTCCTAAACTATAGCCAAAATTTTTAAAAACAAATCTAGTAAATCCAGAACAATCAAAACCAGTTTCTGGTGTTTTTCCACCTAATACATAATTTGTACCTAAATATTTTTTAGCAAAACTTACTACATTCTCTCCATTTATAGAAGTTTTAATTTCTTCATTAATACTATTTTCTTTAACACTATCTTTAGTAGTAGTTTTTTTATCAATTATTTCTTCTTCTCTTTTCTCTTGTAAACTTCTTGATGAAACCTCTGATGAAAAAATAGTTATTAGTTGTTTTGATACATAACCACTAGATATTTTTGAAGTAGTAATTTTATACCAATCTCCTTCTTCCTCAATAATCTTAACTTCATTACCTTCATCTAAATGCGCAATAATCTTTGATGATTTACTAGCTTTTTCTCTAACATTGGCTGTTTCAACATTAACTCTTCCCTTTTTTATATTTAAATTTGAATTTTCTTCTTTAGATATATTATTTTCATTATTATCTTTGTTTTGTGTTATATTTTGTTTTGTAGTATTGTTTTCTACTGTATTATTATTTGTTGTATTAGTTTCTACTGTATTTTTACCTGTTGTATTTTCTTCTGCAGTATTACTTTTTACTGTATTACTATTTATTGTATTATCTATTATGTTATTGTT
This sequence comes from Clostridia bacterium, assembly GCA_017530505.1. GTDB lineage: Bacteria > Bacillota > Clostridia > TANB77 > CAG-508 > Scatovivens. The sequence goes on from JAFXMI010000011.1 coordinate 20,734, forward strand.
TTCTACAGTACTTTTTTCTGTTGTATATTCTTCCGTAGTATTTCTATCTACTGTATTATTTTTAACACTATTTTCAGTATTATTATTTGTAAAATTGTTTTTTAAAATCCAGCCAATACTATCATCAGGAATTGAAATCTTTACCCAATTATTAAGTTCTTTTTCAATTATAACTTCCGTATTTTTAGTTAAAATTCGAAGTTCATTTGAAGCAAAATTAGGTAATAATCTTAATGATGTATCTTTATTTATCACTACTTTATCTTCTAATTCTTCTAAATTATTCCCAGATGTTATTTCATTAGTACTATTAGTCGTATTGTTATCTGTATTAGTATTATTTGAACTAGTTGTATTTGTATTATTAGTAACTTTAATAAGAGATTTACTAACAAAACCAGTTTTTCCATTGGCATTTACCTTATACCAATCTCCTTCTTCTGAAAGTATTTCTATTTTTTCATCTTCATAAACTTTTGTTATTATTTCTGAATTTGTACTAGCACTTTCTCTGATTCTTGCTGCTGAAGTATTTACGGTTCCAGTGGTAGCAAAACTAGTATTAATAAATAATAAAAATACAAAAGTATAAAATAAAACTATAATTCTTTTTATATTATTCATAAATATTTTTCCTTTTAAAATATTTTTTTTATACATCCAATTTTATATGAACCTCTTCCAATTGCTTATCAAAGACTTTAGAAGGCGCGTTCATCATTAAATCTCTAGCTCTCTTGTTCTTAGGAAAAGCAATAACTTCCCTTATATTATTTTCATTTGCAAGTAACATTACAATTCTATCAATTCCCGGAGCTGCACCAGCATGTGGTGGTGTTCCATAACTGAAAGCTTTAAATAAAGCTCCAAACTTATTTTTTACATCATCTACTGTATATCCAGCAATTTCAAAAGCTTTTATCATAATATCTTGATCATGATTTCTAACAGCGCCTGACATTATCTCATATCCATTACATACCAAATCATACTGATATGCATAAATATCTAATGGGTCTTTTGTAGTTAGAGCTTCCATTCCTCCTTGAGGCATAGAAAAAGGATTATGATTGAAGTCAATTGTTCCTTCTTCTGTTATTTCATACATAGGAAAATCCACAATAAAACAGAATTTATAACAATTTTTTTCGATTAAATCTAATTCTTCTCCTAGTTTAATACGTATTCCACCAGCAACTTTTTGAGCTTTTTCAAAATCATCTGCTATAAAAAATATTGCTGAATTTTGCATAATATTCATTTTTTTAAATATTTTAGCTTTTCTTTCATCATCTATAAATTTGCTAATACCACCTGTTAATTCTCCATTTTGATCAATTTTTACCCAAGCTAGTCCTTTAGCTTCTAATTCATTAATAGCATATTCAGACATTGAATCAAAAAATTTTCTGGATTTTTCTTCCATATTTTCTGTTTTAATTGCCTTTACAGTTTTGCCTGAAAAAGCTTTAAATTCAGTTCCTTCAAAAATCTCTGTTAAATCTTCTATAGTAAGTGGATTTCTTAAATCAGGTTTATCTGTACCATATTTTTCCATTGCATCTCTATATGGGATTTTTACGAATGGTGTATTATCTATTTTCCAACTTGTATTATTCTTAAATACTGTAGGAATAATCTTCTCTACAACTTCAAAAACATCTTCTTGAGTTACAAAACTCATTTCAAAATCTAACTGATAAAACTCTCCTGGACTTCTATCTGCTCTTGGATCTTCATCTCTAAAACATGGAGCAATTTGATAATATCTTTCAAACCCTGAAACCATTAGAAGTTGCTTAAATTGTTGAGGAGCTTGTGGAAGAGCATAAAACTCTCCTGGATGTAATCTACTAGGAACTAAGAAATCTCTCACTCCTTCTGGAGAAGAATTTGCTAAAATAGGCGTTTGAATTTCCGTAAATCCAAGTTCATCCATTATATTTCTAAAATCTTTTAAAATTTTAGAGCGAAATAAAATATTTTTATGTATACTATCATTCCTTAAATCTAAAAATCTATACTCTAATCTTAAATCCTCTCTAACAGTTTGTCCTTCTATATTTATTTCAAATGGAAGACTATTTCTACATTTTCCAAGAACAGTTATATCTTTGGCTATAACTTCTATTTCACCTGTAGAAAGTTTTTCATTTTTACTACTCCTTTTTGCAACCTTTCCATATACTGTAATTGTACATTCTTTATTTATATCTTTTAGTTTTTCTTCTAAATTAGCATCTTCTGTAACAACAATTTGAGTAATTCCATATTCGTCTCTTAAATCAATAAATATCATTTTTCCTAAATTTCTTATTGTTTGAACAAAACCAGCTAATCTAACTTCATCATTTATATTTTGGACTTTTAATTCGCCACAATTATGAGTTCTATATATATTTGCCATTACGTTATTATTTTGCCTCCTTATCTAGTTCTTTGTTCTCTTTCCATACCACCTTTTTCTCTACCATTATTTTTTTGTGGTGGTTTAATATCAATATCTATGTTTGATATTCCTAATTGATTTAGTTTATCAAGTAAATCTTTTTGTTTTTTATCTCTTTCTTTTTTCTTCTTTTCTTTTATTTTTTGATTATCTAAATCTAATCCAAAAGCATCACCATCATTTAAAATAACATCTGCTTCTCTATCAATTTTCTGTCTTTGTAGAATCAAAATTTGTAAAATTAATAATTCTTTTTCTAGCTCCTTTTTTTCAGTTGGATCACTACATTTTGTTATCCTTTTTTCTAAGTCTTTCTGCATATTACTTAAAACTTCTTCACCTGATTCAACAACAAATTCCTCAGCATCTGAAACGATTCTACCTACCTCTTTAAAGCCATCAACAATGGAAACTTTTTCTTCTAATGCTGTATCATTATTATCTTCTTCCTTCAACTCTTTTTTATCTCCTTTTAAAAATTTTAGCTCATATAGTCTTTTAATCTCTTACTTCTACTTGGATGTCTTAATTTTCTTAATGCTTTAGCTTCAATTTGTCTTATTCTTTCACGAGTAACCTGAAATTCACGTCCAACTTCTTCAAGGGTTCTCGCTTTTCCATCCTCTAATCCAAATCTTAATTTTAAAACCTTCGCTTCCCTAGGAGTTAAAGTTTCCATTACTTCTTCAAGTTGCTCTTTCAATAATGTATATGCAGCTGAATCTTGTGGAGCAGGTGATTCATCATCTGGTATAAAATCTCCTAAATGACTATCATCTTCCTCACCAATTGGAGTTTCAAGGGAAACTGGATCTTGTGCAATCTTTTGAATTTCCATAACTTTTTCAACTGAAATTTCCATCTCTTGTGCAATTTCTTCTGGCGTAGGTTCTCTTCCTAAAAGCTGTAATAAATGTCTAGAAATTCTAATTAATTTATTTATTGTTTCTACCATATGAACTGGTATTCTAATTGTTCTAGCTTGATCTGCTATTGCTCTTGTAATAGCTTGTCTAATCCACCATGTTGCATAGGTACTAAATTTATATCCTTTTTTATAATCAAATTTTTCTACTGCTTTTATTAACCCCATATTTCCTTCTTGAATTAAATCTAAGAAAAGCATTCCTCTTCCAACATATTTTTTTGCAATACTAACAACTAATCTTAAATTTGATTCAGCAAGTTTTTGTTTCGCATCTTCATCATTTTCAAGAACTTTTTTAGCTAGCTCTAATTCTTTATCAAAAGAAAGCAATGGAATTCTTCCTATTTCTTTTAAGTACATCCTAACAGGATCATCAACGCTAACACCTTCTATATTAGAAACATCTAAATCCTCAATTTTAATTTCTTCAACTTCATTTAGTTCATCTATGTCTGGTTCTAGAAAATCATCTTCATCTCTTAAAACATTAATTCCCATTTCTTCAAAAGCATCAAAAACTTTATCAATTTCCTCAGGATTTGTATCTCCTAATTCAATTGCTAATTCTCCATAAGTAATGTTTCCTTTTTCTTTTGCACTCTTAATTATTTTCATTACTTTTTCTTTTTTATCTGAAGATATTTGCTTATCTTTTGATTCTACAAAATTACTTTCATCTACCTTTTTTGGCTCTTTAACTTTTGATAAATCTTCTGAAATTTCCATATTAGTATCTTCTAATTTAGGACTAACTTTTGCTTCTTCTTCTTTTTTATCTTTTGGTTTTTCACCATTATCCTTAACATCTTCAGCTTTATCTTCTTGTTTTACTCTTTTCTTTTTTGGCTTTTCACCATTATCCTTAACATCTTCAGCTTTATCTTCTTGTTTTACTCTTTTCTTTTTTGGTTTTTCACCATTATCTTTAACATCTTCAGCTTTATCTTCTTGTTTTACTCTTTTCTTTTTTTGCTTTTCACCATTATCTTTAACATCTTCTGCTTTTTCTTCTTTTTTAACTCTTTTTTCTTCGTGTTTTCTTATCTTATTTTCATCTTGTTTTTCTGAGGATTTTTTTGTTTTTATCTCCATATCTTCCATTTCTTTCTTATCAGATTTAGATATTGATTTTTTTGGACTTTCTTCTATCTTATTTTCTAATTCTTCTATTTCTGTGTTTGTTTTATCAATTTGTTTTTTTCTCATTTATTAAACCCCTCTCTATTTAATCTTAGCTAATTCAATAATTATGTTGCTAAGTTCATTTTCTAAACTTTTAGCTTTTTCTTTATCTAGGTTTGAATCATCTAATTCCTTTAATATTTGATTCTTTCTATTGTTTAATCTATCTCTAGTATAAGAAATTATTACATCTTCTATACATTTCTTAATAGAATTTATTTCATAATCTGAAACCATTATCTCACTGATTTGAGATTGTATTTCTTTATCTTCCAAATTAGTTAAAACTTTTAAAATACTTTCTTTATTATTATCCTTCTCCTCAGTAATTATCTCAAATATTTTTCTATTTATAGGATAAACAAAATCCTCTTTGACTATATTACTAGTAATATCAATTATTGCTTCATCATAATAATTAATAAGCAAATATAAAATCATTTTTTCTCTTTTTAATATTGTTTCTGAAATATTTTCTTCATTTCTATTTTTTTCTTTATTAATACTTTTATTTAATAATTTGGTTTCAGTACTCTTGTTTTTATATGCTTCCTTATTAACCTCAGCATATATTGATTCTTTTGAAATTGAATACTGCTCTGCTATTTTTTCAATATATATTTCTCTTTCAATTTTGTTATCAACTTTTGATAATATTTTAGTTATTTTTTTTAAAAAACTAACTTTATCTGTGGCATTGCTTAAATTAAATTGTTTAGTAAGCATTTTCACCTTAAACTCTACTAAGGAAATTGCATTTTTAGCTATAAGATTAAATCTTTCACTCCCATATTTTATAATATATTCATCTGGATCCTTTGCACCTTCCATCTGAATAACTCTAGCATCTACCCCTTGATTTTGAAGTATTTCTAGACCTCGTAAAATTGCATCTTGACCTGCACCATCAGAATCATAACACATAAGAACTTGTTCACTATATCTTCTTAAAAGTCTTCCTTGTTCTTCTGTAAGAGCTGTTCCTAATGAAGCTACGACATTATGGATTTCTCTTTGATGTAAAGAGATTGCATCCATATATCCTTCTACTAAAATCAATTGCTTTGAATTTGACTGTTTTGCAATATTTAAAGCAAATAAATGTTGTTTTTTAGAATATATTAAATTCTCATTAGAATTTATATACTTTGCTGTTTTTTCATTATTATCTAATCTTCTTCCCCCAAAAGCAACTACTTTTCCGAGATACTGTCATAATTGGAAACATTAATCTTTTACGATATCTATCAATAAATTTACCTTCATCACTTTTTATAACTAATCCAGTAGCTAAAATATCGTTATCTTTAAATCCCTGTGCTTTTAGATGTTTATATAATTCATTATACTCGCCTGAATATCCTATTTTAAAAGCTTTTAAAGTTTTATTATCTAATTTTCTCTTTTTTACATAATTTTGTGCATTTTTAGCTAAAGGCTGATATAATCTTTCATGAAAAAATTTTGTAGCTTCAATATTTATTTTATACATTATGTCTTTTAAATATTGATTTTTATTAAATCCATCATTTTCTAATGTTGGAAGATTTATGTGGCCTCTTTCTGCAAGAAATTCATATGTTTCTTTAAAAGATAACCTTTCTATTTCAGAAATAAAAGTGAAAACATCTCCACCTTTATGGCAACCAAAACAATGAAAATACTGTCTATCTGCTGAAACAGAAAAAGAAGGAGATTTTTCATTATGAAATGGGCACAAGCCAAAATAATTTCTACCTTTTCTTTTTAGCGTAACATATTGAGATATAACATCTACAATATCGTTTGCAGCCCTAATCTCTTCTTTTAACTCTTCGCTATATTGAATCATTATTTTATACCTTTCATATTATATTATTCGACATATATTTTTCAAATCCTTCCTATTATAACATAAAATTATGTGAACTTGTTTTAATTGTTTTACATTTTAAAATATTAATAAATAGAAAAACTTTAAATATATAAGTTATAATTTAGTTTTGTTTTTTTCTTAAATTTAAGGTTTGTAAAACACTTACTAAAATTTCTTTTTTATAGAATAAAAAAGAAATTTGAGCTAAATAAAAAACTCAAATCTCATATTTTTTGTAACTTTAAAAAAGTTATCTCTTTTTAATTTATAATTAATATATTTTATGCTTGAGGAATAAATTTTTTAATTACATCTGAAGCTGGAACATCTAATCCATTTCTTCCATTATTAAAAGAATGCAATTCGTAAGACAAATTAATTTTGCTTTCAACAAGTTGTTCTACTTCTCCTTTTTCTCTATTACCAGCTAGCACTAATTCACTAACTAATATTTGCTTAGCATTTAATAACATTTTTTTCTCTGTTGTAGATAAACCTTTATCTTTTTGTTTAAAACTTAAGTTTCTAACAATATCAGCAACTTCATATATGTCACCAGATTTCATTTTTTCTACATTATCTCTGTATCTCTTATTCCACTTTACAGACATTTCAGTACAGTCTTGCTCTAGTGTATTAATTACTTTTCCAGCGGTTTCTTCATCTATAATACCTCTAACTCCAATTTCTTCGGCCTTTGCTGTAGGTACCATAACTTTTACTTCACCTGGCATTTTTATTATGTAATAAGATTGTTTTTCATTACATATAGATTTTTCTTCAATAGCTTCAACAATACCAGCTCCATGCATAGGATAAACTATTTTATCTCCTACGTTAAACTTCATTTTTGTCACTCCTTCCAAGTATTTTTTTTTACACATTACAATTATACTACAAAATTTGGTAAAAGTCAAAACATTTTGTAACGTATTTTTTCTATTTTTCTATTATATTGACTTGCGTATGTATCTAAAAATTTATACTTTCCATCACTTAATCCGCATAGTGCTCTTGATTGTGAATTTCTTACGCAGTTCAGCTTGAACGAGCATTTTTGAAAAAATTATTATATCGTAACCTAATTTATTAAATAAGCTGTGAATTGTAAATAACAAAACAAATGATAATTTTATTTATAATAAATTATCTTTTATATACTCTCCAATAGTTTTATAAGAATCGTCCCAAACTTTTTTCTTCAATTCATTACGAGCACTTGAATAACTATCTTGCCAATTTCCACTACAAATATTACTAATACATAAATATAACTCTTTTATGGTATATACTTTTTCTCCAGGAGTAAATTCATTATAATCTACCATAAGTCCTCTATCAGAATTAACATAAAAATCATAATCATATGGATAAAAAACTATTGGTTTATCAAATACTAAATAATCAAAATATACAGATGAATAATCTGTTATTAAACAATCAGCATATTTCATAAAAACAGAAATATCACATTTAGCATCTAAGAAAATACAATTATTAATATCATCTATTTTAGATGTTTCAACTGCGTGCATTTTTATCATTAATACTGCATTCAATTTACTCATATTTTTAATGAATTCATTTATTTCATTTATTTCATTAGTTCCTAAAATTTTTGTATCAGCACTATCTCTAAAGGTTGGAGCATAAAAAATTATCTTTTTACCATTATTTTTTGCATTTTTTATTTGCTTTAAATATTCTTCTTCTATCTCTAATAAATCACTTCCAATTCTATCTTGTAAATAATCAACTCTAGGGTAATTGCAATATAATGGTTTAACTAAATTTGAAAATACACATTTTGAAAATAAAAAATCCCAATCATATTTAGAAGGTGTCAATAATTTAAACACATACCATCTACCAACACTACAATATCCTTTACACCATCTTCTTATTGTTTGATTAACTTTTTCTATAAAAAATGCTATTTTATTCTTTTTTTGTTTTGATTCTAAATCCAGTTTCCAAATCTTTTTAAAAGGAAGTCCATGCCATAAATTTAATCTTATTGCATTTACAGATAAATATCCCAACAAACCTTTATGATCTTGATCTATAATATGATATTTTGAAGTTAGGTGTAAATATATAGACTTAAAAGAATATTTTTTCACAACATTTAAATTTAATTTCTTTAAACTATTATAAATATTTTTATCATTTACAAGTAGATATACTTCTAAACCTTTAATTCTTTCTAATTCATAATAACAATATCTTGCATTATCTGCAAACCTATCTCCTCTCCATAATCCAATTAAAATTCTTTTTTGATTTTGTGGAATCCAAAAGGTTAAAACTTTTATTACAGTATTTAAAATCAAGTTAAATAATGAAAATCCAAGATTTACTATACTGTCTATAATTTCATTTTTCATTTAATTACTCCTTATATTTCTATGTATTAGTTTATTAAAAATTAGAATTTAATTTTTTTTAACCACAATTTGCTTATTATATATTTTAAATCATTTTTATTAAAAATAAAAGATAATTATATTTTTTTTTGCAAATTTTTCTAAAAAATCTTGTTATAATTCACATCCTCTTATACTTATTTCTTAGGTTACGATATAATTATTTTTGAAAAAAGCGCATTAATAGTGAGCAAGTTAGAAATTCTAATAAATTTTATGGAAAGAGTTCAAGGCTTGTCCTTGGAAGGGTGCCATAAAATTTATGTGAATTTCTTACGCAGTTCA
>JAFXMI010000012.1 GCA_017530505.1 Clostridia bacterium
ATTTTGGTATCCAAAATATGGGCCTCGGACAACTTTGGGAAATATTAGCAGATGAAATTGAAAAAATGGGAGGAAAAATTTTAAAAGGCTATTCTGCTAAAAATATAAATTTGAAAAGTGGAAAAATAGATTCTGTAGAAGCTGAAGTAAATGGAGAAGTAATAGTTTTAGAAGCAGATATTTTTATTTCTTCTATGCCAATTAAAGATTTAACTATTGCAATATCTAACAAACAAAAAGTAGATAATAATATTTTAGAAATAGCAAAAGGATTGCCTTATAGAGATTTTATTACATGTGGTTTATTAGTGAAAAAATTAAATTTAAAGAACGAAACAAAAATTAAGACAATTGGGAATATAGTTCCAGACTGTTGGATATATGTTCAAGAGCCAGAAGTTAAGATGGGCAGAATTCAGATTTTCAATAATTGGTCTCCATATTTAGTAAAAGATATTGAAAATACAGTATGGATTGGTGTTGAGTATTTTGCTAATGAATGTGATGAATATTGGAATATGAGCGAGGAAGAATTTGCAAAATTTACAACTAAAGAATTAGTATCAATGGGTATAATTGAAGAAAAAGATGTGATTTCTTATCATCAAGAAAAAGTAAAAAAAGCCTATCCAGCTTATTTTGATACATATAAAGATATGGACAAACTAGTAAAATACTTGGATAGCTTTGGAAATTTATATTGTGTTGGTAGAAATGGCCAACATAGATATAATAACATGGATCATTCAATGGCAACTGCAATTCAGGCAGTAAAAAATATTATAAATGGAAAGCAATCAAAAGAAAATGTTTGGAATGTAAATACTGAAAAAGAATATCATGAATCAAAAAAATAAATTTTAATGAAAAGGAAATATTAATAAATAAGAATTAATATTTTTTGGTGAGGTATGGGAAACAATAATAATGAAAATGAATTAAGAGAGATTGATAAAAAAGTATTAAGTAAATTAAAAAATGGCTTTACAATGTTTAAAACTGCATTAGAATTGGATATAAGTCCTTCAAAGGTTAAGAGTATTCTTCATAAGATTTTGATTCCAAATGGATATATAACTCTAAAAGAGATAGAAAAAGAAGATCCAACAGAAAGTCGAGAGATAATGAAAGAATATAGAGAGACCGAAGGATATAAAAACTACTATACTGATTTTGGATTTTGGTATCATCAAGGATGGGTGGCTAAAGATATAAAAGATTTTTTAGGAATAGAATCTAATTTTTTAGTTTTTGTTTTAAATAAAGATTATAGTAATACTATAAAAAGAAATATTAGAAATAAAGCTATTAATGATAAATATCAAAGAGATTTAAGCTTATTAGAAAAGCTTTTAAAATCAGGTTATGATTCAAAAGCTGATATTGAACTACTACTAAGTAAAGGTGATGTAGAATCAATAAATCAAATTTTAGAAATGGAATTAAGTGGTAGAGGATTCTCAAAACAAGAAATTTCCAAAATGCCTTATTGTAAATATTTTACGATAAAGGAAATATATAAAATGTATGATATATTACTAAAAGAAAACCGTATAAATGAAACTGAAATAACTAGAAGAGTAAGAGGAGCAGAAAAAACATATACAGGTAAATATGATGAATTTGTAAAAAGATGTCTTTTGGAAGGAGAACTTACATATCAGCAGATTACAAAAGCATTAGGATTAGAATTAAATGGACAAAAAAGCAAAGATTTTGTTATGAATATTAGAAAAAGATTGGAGAGAGATAATCCAACTTTAAAAAAAGAGATAGATGAAGCTAGAAAAAGAATAAAAAAAGAAGCAAGGTTAGAAGAAGCAGCAGAAAGGAAAAGAGCAGAAGAAGAAGAAGCAAGGATAGCAAAAGCAAGGAGAGAAGAAGCAGCAGAAAGGAAAAGAGCAGAAGCAGAAAGGAAAAGAGAAGAAGCAGAAAGGAAAAGAGCAGAAGCAGAAAGGAAAAGAGCAGAAGCAGAAAGGAAAAGAGAAGAAGCAGAAGCAGCAAGGATAGCAAAGAAAAGTAAAACAAAAAGAAATAAATGGGGAACAGTAAGAGGTAGAGAAGAAGAAATTAAAAGAGAACATAGAAGAGCAGGTCAAAATATTAAAGTTAATATAGATACTCCTTTGAATAATCTAAAAAAAGGAACAACTAGAACTGATAATGATAATAATAATCCACAGCCTAATTTTAATTTTATATTTCAAAATCAACCAATAGATGGAGGAAAAATTGATTTAAAAAAAGATATTAACCAATATTTAAAAACAAGATTTTTATATCTTAAAAAAAATTGTCGTTTATATCCTGAATCAACTATTTCAGATGTATTTTTCCAAGAAATGAATTTAATTATATATGGAATGGACAAAATCGAAATATATAATCTAGTTGAAGATGATTTAAATTTTATTATTGAAATATATGGAAAAAATAAGAATAAAATAAATGAAAATGTTATAAAATTTGTCATAAAACAATATATTAATAAGCTCTATAAGGGTAATGTTTCTGGTTTTACAAATTTTATATTACCCCAAAAAATATTACCATTTTTAAAAGATACAGAATATAAAAAATGGTTAGATGACTTTACTAAGTCATTAGAAAGTAAAGGTTATTCATTAGATGGTCCAGTTCACGAAAAAGAACGAAATGATTTTATAAATGAAAAATTAAACTTTGCTTTATTGTTAAGAGGTCAAGTAACTCCATTTAGGAAACTAGGAAATGGTGATAATACTGATTTAAAAAGAATAGAGGCAGAAGCAGAAGAAGAAGAAGAAGAAAAAAGAAAAGAAAGGTAACGTTAGTATGAAATTATTAATGCATAGTTGTTGTGCACCGTGTTCAGTATATTGCATAGACTATTTAAGAAATGAAGGAATAGAACCAACTTTATATTGGTTTAATCCAAATATACATCCATATACTGAATATAAGGTAAGAAGAGATTGTTTAAAAGAATACACACAAAAAAGTAATATTAATGCTATTTTTGAAGATGAATATGGATTAGATGAATTTTGTAAAAATGTTATAAATGATTTAGATAACAGATGTACAAATTATTGCTATCGAGTAAGACTAGAAAAAACTTTTAAATTTGCAAAAGATAATGGATTTGATACTGTTACAACAACTCTTTTATATAGTATATATCAAAATCATGAATTTATTAAATTTTTATGTGAAAAATATAGTAAAAAATTTGGAATAGATTTTTTATATAGAGATTTTAGAGTAGGATTTTGGGAAGGACATAATAAAGCAAAAAATGAATTAAACCTTTATATGCAAAAATATTGTGGATGTGTTTTTTCAGAGGAAAGTAGATATAATAACCCCAATCTACCAAAGCCAGAATTACCAAAAGACTTTGAATTTTTACCAGCAAATAGAAGTATTGTTATAAAAAAGGAAAAAGATAATAAAGAAAAATATATGGACTTATTACTTGAAGCAGATCCAGAGAAGGAAATAGTAGAAAAATATTTACAAGCTGGAGAACTATTTGTATTAACATATAAAGAAGAAGTTATTTGTGTTTCGGTTATTATAAAGATAGATGATAAAACATGTGAACTGAAAAATATAGCAACAGCAAAAAAATATCGTGAACAAGGCTATGGCAAAAAGATGATAAAATATCTATTTGATAATTACAAACAAAAATATAAAAAGATGATAGTAGGAACATCAGAAAATAATATTCCTTTTTATGTAAAAGCAGGATTTGATAAATATTATAAAACAATAAAGAATTTCTTCATTGATAATTACAAAAAAGAAATTATAGATGGAGATTTACATTGTATAGATATGTACTACTATTATAAAGATTTAACTAAAAAATAAAAAGATAAAGGAATGAATAAAGATGAAATTAAATATGTTAAAATATACTGAAATTAAAGAATATCTAAAAGAAAAAGATAGTTTATTAATTCCAATTGGAACTTGTGAACAACATGGCTTACATCTTCCATTATGCACAGATACAATAGTAGCTGAAAAAATGTGTGATGAAATTTCAGATAAATATGGAATTTTGGTTGCACCAACAGTAAATTATGGAATTAATTTACCATTAGATAATAATACAATGACAGGAACTACAGGAATTTCATATGAAGTTTTAAAAGAAACTTTAAGAAGTATTACTGAATATTGGAATAAGCAAGGATTTAAACATTTTTTTGCTGTTTCATGTCACGGAGATATTTTTCATATAAAAGCTCTGCAAGATTCAAGTAAGAATATTGAAGTTATAGAAACATATGAGGTAGAACAAAAAGATTTATTAGAAAAACAAGTTTGCACAAGACATGCATGTGAATCAGAAACTTCAGTAATGTTATATTTATATCCAGAATTGGTTGATATGAGCGTAGCAAGAGATTTTGATATATCAATAGATATTTTTATGCCATATTTGGAACACAAGAAAACTGAAGTAATAGATGGATATATAGGAAATGTAGGATACTCAACATTAGCAACTAGAGAAAAAGGAAAAGCTATTTACGAAAGAATGTTAAAAAATTTAGAAAATGTTATAAAGAATGTAGGAGTTATATAAAACTTTTGCAACAAAAATAAATATTAGAATAAAAAAAGGAGAAATGCATTGGACAATAAACTAATAGGAAATGAAAATAATATAATTTTTTATAATGATGAAGAGGGACAAACTAAAATAGAAGTAATATTACAAGATGAAAATGTGTGGCTTAATATAGATTCATTAACTAAATTATTTAAAATAGATCGAACTGGTATAACAAAACATATAAATAACATTTATAAAGATGAAGAATTAGATGAAAATTTAACTTGTGCAAAAATTGCACAAGTTCAAAAAGAAGGAAACAGAAGTGTTACAAGAAATATTGCTTTCTATAATCTCGATATGATTATCTCTATAGGGTTTAGAGTGAATTCAAAAACTGCAATTAAATTTAGAACTTGGGCAAATAAAATCATTAAAGAGTATATGATTCAAGGTTTTGCATTAGATGATGCCAGATTTATGAAAGGCAGAAAATCGGATCAAGAATATTTTAAAAGATTATTAGAAAGAATTAAATTAATTCGTACTAGTGAGAGAATGTTTTATCAAAAAATAACGGATATTTTTGCAGAATGTTCAATTGATTATGATAGTACTAATGAATTAGCTAGAGATTTTTATGCTAGTATACAAAATAAATTTCATTATGCAATTACAGGAGAAACAGCAGCAGAAATAATATATAATAGAGTGGATAATAAAAAGCCTAACATGGGATTAACTACTTGGAAAGAATCTCCAGATGGGAAAATATTAAAATCAGATGTAATAATTGCTAAGAATTATCTATCAGAAACAGAGTTAAAAAATTTAAATAATGTAGTAAATATTTTCTTAGACATTGCTGAAGATAATGCAGAAAGAAATATTCCAATGTACATGAAAGATTGGAAAGAAGAAGTTGATAATGTCTTAAAAATGAGAAAATATAAAATTCTAGAAGGTAAAGGAAAAGTTTCAAAATTAGATGCAGAAACAAAAGCATCAAAAGAATATGAAAAGTTTAAAGTAAAGCAAGATAAAAATTACATATCAGATTTTGACAAATTAACATTAGAAACTAGGAAAATAGATAATAAAAAATAGGGGGTTATATATTATAACCCCAAAAACGGACAAACCTTTATAAATAAAGGAAAACAAATACTTTGAAGAAAGGCTAAAACTGTGGCTTTTGCGAATTGAAATAGACTTTTTCACCAGTTATTCCAATACTTTTAAGGAGTAATGACAGGGTACACAACTTTTAGCAGTTAAATATTATTATTCAAAAGATTTAAAAAGTTAAATTAAGTTGGAGGATATTTATGAGTGAAAGTAAAAAAGCATTGATACTTATAGATTCAAACGGACAATATGATAAAGAAAAAAAGGAACATCATACTATGAAAAGTGCGATGGTTGATGTGAATTTTTATAATAAGTTAGTAAGTGAAATTCAGAGTGGTAAATATAGTGAAATAATATATAATATTAATTTACCAGGTTGTACTACAAAAGAAGAAATAGAAGATGCTTTGCAAAAAGATCCTGTATTAAGTAAGCTTAATGAAGAATATAGAAAAAAGGTTAAAGTTTTTATGGGAGGATATAATCTTTCTAAAGGATTTGATACAAGCTTCGAAGGAATTAAATTAGAAAACAAACTTGCTGAACAAGATTATGAATTTGTAATAGGTGGATTATATTTTGATTGGTGCGTTGAAACGCATGAAAGAAATCTAAGATATAGATATCCAAATATAAAAACATCTACACCAATAGTTTTGTCTAGGTTGAGTCATCCAAGAGCAAGAATAGATTCAGATAGATTCAGATAGATTCAGAAGAATCAGGACAATTCGGAACATTGCAAGTAGAAGATATAGCTATAAGAACAACTAGAGAAGCAGAACCAGAAGATAGAATATATTGTAAATTAAATGAATTATTGGATAGGAGTTATGTTGAGGAAAAAAATATAATCCAGATAACATTTTTTTAGGAAGAAGAAAAAATAGTAATTATTATGATGAACTTATAACTGATAAAACTTCATTAATAGAAATAAAAGAGAATAAATGGTATAATAAAATAATTGAAGTTTTAAAAAAGTTTTTAAATAAATAGTTTATAAAAAGTAATAGGAGGTTATATATTATAACCGCATCTTTAAGTCAAGCAATCAGAATGGAAAAAATGGAAAAAGATTGAAAAGGATTTTGACATGTTATTAGATTTAGCATATTGGTTTGGCAAAGAAATAGAAAAAGCATATTATGATTTATTAAAATATTATAAAAAAATGGATTTAGATGTTGCTAAAGATTATGAACGATTTTATCTGGAAATATTAAATGAGGAGGAATGACTTATGGACAATACTAAGATTGATAAATCTTATAGTGATATTATAGAAAATATTAAAAATGATGTCACTAAAACTCAATTAGATATATTAATAAATGCCAATGTGAATTTAGTAAATTTGTATTTTAGACTTGGAAAAATTTTATCAGAAAATTCAAAATGGGGAAATAAATTTATTGATAATGTTGCAATGGATTTAAAAATATCATTTCCAAATCAAAAAGGATATTCAGTAAGAAATTTAAAATATATGAAAGCTTTTTATGAAGAATATAAAAATGATAATGAATTTGTGCACCTAGGTGCACAATTGCCATGGAAGCATAACATTGAATTGATGAAAAGAGTAAAAGATAAAAATATTAGAAAATGGTATATGGAAAACTGTATAAAAGAAGGTTGGTCAAAAAGTATTTTAATCTATCAAATTGATACATGTTTATATCAAAGACAAGTAAAAAATATAAAACATACAAACTCTGATTTAACACTAAAGCAAAATAGCGATTTAGCAAATTATATAATAAAAGAACCATATGTATTTGATCTAATAGAATTAACTGAAAATTATAAAGAAAGAGAATTAGAAAATAAAATGTTAGAAAGATTGAAAAATGTTTTGCTTGAATTAGGGAGTGGATTCTCTTTTGTTGGAAGTCAATATAAAATAACTGTTGGAGATCAAGACTTCTATATAGACTTATTATTTTATCATATAAAATTAAAATGTTATGTTGCGGTTGAACTTAAAACATGTGAATTTGTACCTGAATTTGGTAGTAAATTAGGATTTTACTTAACAGCACTTGATGAAAAAATAAAAGATGAAAATGATAATCCATCAATAGGAATACTATTATGTCAAAGTAAAAATAATGAAATTGTTGATTATACATTAAAATATATAAATAAGCCTTTAGGAGTCAGTGAATATAAAATATTTAATGAATTACCAGAGAACTTATTAAAAGAATTACCTACAAAAGAGGACATAAATCTTCATTTGGATGTTGAAGATGAGAGTGAATAAAATGTAATAAAAAATGAATTTTATAATTGTAAAGAAGGTTGTGAAATATGAAAGCAATAATATTTGATATAGATAATACCTTAATAGAATTAAGAAAAGAGTATGTAGATTCTATGAAAGAATTACTAATAGAAATGAACTATAATTTTTCTGAGGAAAGTAGATATAATAACCCCAATCCTCCAAAACCAGAATTATCAAATGATTTTGAATTTTTACCTATGAAGAGAAGTATAGTTATAAAAAAAGAAAAAGAGAACAAAGAACAATATATGGATTTACTTTTAGAAGCAGATCCAAAAAAAAGTAATAGAAAAGTATTTGTAAGATGGAGAACTATTTGTATTAACATATAATGATGATGTAGCCTGTGTTGCAGTAGTTATAAAAATAGATGAAGATACGGTAGAGTTAAAAAATATAGCAACCAAAGAAGAATATAGAGGACAAGGCTATGGAAAGAAAATGCTAAAGTATTTAACAGATAACTATAAGCAAAAATACAAAAAGATGATAGTAGGGACATCAGAAAACAACATACCATTCTATGTTAAACTAGGTTTTGACAAATATGAAAAAACAATAAAGAATTTCTTTATAGATAATTATGATGAAGAAATATGGGATGGAGATTTACAATGTATTGATATGTATTATTATTCAAAAGAATTAAGAAAGAATGAAAATATTAACAACAGAAAAAAATTAAAAAGGCTTTATAATATTGATGGAAGGAGAATCGTCCCAATTTCCAATGAAATTATGAGTAAAAAATAAAATTAGAAAGGAGTTTATAATTGGATAACGGATTAAAAAACAAAGATAATTTTATTATATATACTACTGATGACAATAATATAGACGTGGAAGTTTATTTAGAAGATGAAAATTTATGGATGACACAAGAACAAATAAGCAAATTATTTGATAAAGCAAAATCAACAATAAACGAACATATTAAGAATATTTACGAAGAAGGAGAATTAAAAGAAGAATTCACTATGAGAAAATTCGGAATTTCCGAATTTTCTACGAAGCCAACGAATTATTACAATTTAGAAATGATAATTGCAATAGGTTATAGAGTAAAATCTATTCGTGGAACTCAATTTAGAATATGGGCAAATGGAATACTAAAAGAATATCTGACAAAAGGATATAATTTAAATGTTAAGCGTTTTAAAAATGAAGGTGGAGGCGTATATTTTGAAGAGATACTTGAAAAAATTAGAGATATTCGTTCATCTGAGAAAGTATTTTGGAGAAAAATATTAGATATTTATGCAACTAGTGTAGATTATGATGCTAAAGAAGAAATTACAAAAGAATTTTTTAGAACAGTTCAGAACAAGATGCATTATGCGACACATGGAAATACAGCTGCTGAGGTAATATTTAAGAGAGTAGATAGTGAGAAAGAAAATATAGGATTAACTAATTTTAAAGGTTCAGTTCCTACTAAAGCTGAAACAGAAGTTGCTAAAAATTATTTAACTTTAGAAGAACTAGATTTTCTAAATAAATTAGTGACAGCATACTTGGATGTTGCTGAAGTTAATGCACTAAGGATGCATGCAATGACAATGAGTGATTGGATAAAAGAATTAGAAAGTTTTTTAACAATGACTCATAATGATATTTTAAATAATAAAGGAACAATATCACATGAAAAAGCATTAGAGAAAGCACATAAAGAATATGACAAATATATGAAATCGCACCTAACACAAGCTGAAAAAGATTATTTAGAAATAATGGGAGAAGATATAAAAAAATTAAAATAATTATAGGAGGGTATATATTTTAACCCCAAAAACGAGTAAACCTTTTTATATAAAGGAAAGCATAAACTTTTAAGAAAGGCTAAAACTATGGCTTTGGCGAATTGAAACAGTCTTTTTCATCAGTTATTCCAATGCTTTTAAGGAGTAATGACAGGGTACACAATTTTTGATTGCTAAATAGGAAGAGTTGAGAGGAAAGTAGATATGTTGTTAATAAATATATTAATGAAAATAATAAAACTTTATCTGGTAATTATGATTATGATGTGAACCAATATTTTTTTGTAGATTTAAATGATGATGGGCTACTAGAAATTATACATAGAACATTTTCAGATATGATCTCACCTATAACTAGTAAATATACAATATATAATTTTAAAGACAATAATTTAATTGAAATAGGAAATCTATCTATAATAGGCAACATTCCAAATGAAATATATGTTAAAGGAAATACCATTAAATTTGAATATTGGCCATATGAATCTCCAAGAAATTATACTGAAGAAGTTGTATGTGAATTAGATGTATAGAATTTACAAATAAATTGTTAAAAGATAAAACAAAAAGCTTTTTATTAGGAGGTATACATTGCAAGTTGAATTAGAAAAAGAAGAAGCAGTAGTACCGACAGAATCCAATAAATATAATTATACATATACTAAAAATAAAAGAGAATCAAATATAGATTTAATAAAAACAGTATTAGTTTTAGGAATGATCTTTTCTCACATATTAGATTTTTTCTTTGATAAACATTTTTTAATAACTAACTATATTAATCTAGTAAGCTTTTCGGGATTTATTTTTGTTTTTGGCTACAATGCATATAATGCATATATAAAAAAAGAAAAAATAAATATAAAAAAAATAATAAAAAATATATTCAAATTAATACTTGTATTTTATGTTAGTGGCTTTTTTTATGACTTTTTTATTCAAAGGAATTACAAAATAAGTAACTATATAAACATACTATGTTTTTTAAGATTACCAGGATATTCAGAGTTTTTAGTAACTTTTTCACTTCTAAATTTATTCATACTAGTATTCAGAAATAAATTAAGAAAGATAAGTCAAAAAAATAATTACATACTTATATGTATAGTAATATCACTTTTATTTACTATAATACCACCTGTGGAAATATACATTCCTTGGATTAATTTAATATTAAAAACAAGAAGTATATCTTTCCCATTATTGCCATATCTAAATTTATTTTTTATAGGAATGTACATTGCAAAAAATAAACCTAAATTTAATGTTAGAATGTTATTAATATTATTTATTATGTGGTATATCCATTTAATAATGTTTTTATTCAATTTAGAGATAAGATTTCCAGTTAGTTTAACTTATATAATTGGTTCATATTTATATTTGTTTTTATATTATCATATATCAACTTATGTATGTATGAAGATTAAAAGCGAAAAAGCAAAAAAAATATTAACAGTGGTTCGGAAAAAACAGTTTAACTTTTTTGTTGATTAGTAATATTGTTATATTTGTAACGAAGTTTTTTACAAATATTATAAAATTAAACTTTAATGTATTTGAATTATTTATGTTGTATGCATGTATGTATGTATAATAATTATAAGTTATCTTAGTTCATTGCTTAAAATAAAAAGTTAATATAGAATAACATAATTTGTGGGTTTAATAATTGTATTGAGAGGAAAGTAGATATAATAACCCCAATCCACCAAAACCAGAATTACCAACAGCCCCAGAGTACAAAAGTAGAAGGGCTATATGTGTAAAAAAGATAGAGAATAAGGAAGACTACCTTGACCTATTATTAGATGAAGCTCCATCAAAGGCTAGTATTATAAACAGAAATATAATAAGATTGTATTACTATTCAAAAGATTTAAGAAAGAATGAAAAATAGTAATTGCAACAGAAAAAAATTATAATGGCTTTATAATATTGATGGAAAGGAGGCAAAGCTGTTGAATAATAATAATTTAACAGAAAACAATATGGAATGGTTGATTTTTGTTGCGTTGCTTTAGAAATAATAATAAATAAATAATATTTTTACAACTTTAGATAATAATATTTATAAAGGTGTAAAAATGAAAAATAAAAAAGAAGATATAAATATTAATAGAATTTATGGGGAAGACTGTACTCTTAATAAAGATGAATTTTTAAAAAAACACAATATTAGTATTCAAGGATTAACATCAGATGAAGCCAAAAGTTATATTAATAAATATGGATCTAATGAAATTAGTAAAGAGAAAGAAAAAAAATGGTATTTCTTTTTTCTTCAAAGTCTATTTAGTCCATTTAATAGTATTTTATTAGTCATTTCAGTAGTATTATTTTATACAGATGTATTAATGTCTAAAAATCCCAATTATGCAAATATAATTGTTATTTTAATTTTAGTTTTTGCAGGCACATTTTTAGAGTTTTTTCAAGAATATCGTTCAAATAAAGCAACAGAAAAGCTTAAAAACATAGTTGCAACAACATGTACTTGTTTAAGGGATAATAATGAAATTCAAATTCCAATAAAGGATATTACAATAGGAGATGTTGTTTTTCTTTCGAGTGGAAACATGATACCTGCTGATTTGAGAATAATTGAAGCTAATAGTCTATATGTGAGGCAATCAACTCTTACTGGGGAAGCTGATGCAATAAAAAAATCAGAAAATTCAATATACAAATTAAATGAAATAGAATCTATAACAGATTTAGATACAATATGTTTTATGGGGAGTAATGTTATAAGCGGAACAGCAAAAGGAATTGTTTTAAAAATTGGAGATGATAGTTATTTAGGTAAGATTGCAGAAACATTAAATATAGGAAAGCCGGAAAATGCTTTTCAAAAAGGGGTTCAAAGTATAAGCAAATTATTAATTAAGTTTATGCTTGTAATGATACCAATAGTATTTGTTTTTACTTCATGGAAACATGAAAACCTAACTTCTTTTACTTTTTCTGTTGCAATTGCAATAGGAATTACCCCACTTTTATTGCCTGTTATTCTATCTTCTAGCTTATCTCGTGGTGCAATAAATATGTTTAAAAGAAAGACTATTGTAAAGTCTATAAATTCTATTCAAAGTTTTGGTTCTATGAATATCTTATGTACAGATAAAACAGGAACTTTGACAGAGGATAAAATTGTTTTAGAAAAATACTTAGACATTAATGGAAATGAAGACATTAGGGTTTTAAAGCATGCTTTTTTAAATAGTTATTTTCAAAAAGGCAAAAAAGGGAGCATAGAAGAAGCTATTATTTTACGTGGGCAAGAACATAATTTAAATAGTTTATGTGATAAATATAAAAAAATTGATGAAATTCCTTTTGACTTTTCTCGAAGACGTTTATCTGTAATAGTATCTGATAATAATGGAAAAGTACAAATGATTACAAAAGGTGCAGTAGAAGAAATATTAGATATTTGTTCTTATGTAGACTACAAAGGACAAGTTTTTCAGATTACAAAAGAAATAAAAAATAATATAAAAAAAATAAGTATAAATTTAAATAAAAATGGTTTTAGAGTAATTGCTGTATGTCAAAAAAATAATATAAATTTAAATTCTACTTTTGATTCAAATTACGAAAATAATATGGTTCTTATAGGATTTATAGGTTTTTTGGATCCACCTAAGGAAAGTGCTAAAAATGCAATTGAAAAATTAAATAATTCAGGAATTAGAGTTATTGTTTTAACAGGTGATAATGTTGAAGTTACAAAATGTATTTGTAAGAGAGTAAATCTTAAATCTAAACGAGTTGTTTTGGGAAGTGAACTTGATAAACTATCAGATTTAGCAGTTATAAATATTTTAAAGGATACTAATATTTTAGCAAAGCTTTCTCCAATTCAAAAATCTAGAGTAATACAACTATTGAAAAAAGATAATAATATTGTAGGATATTTAGGAGATGGAATAAATGATAGTCCTTCTCTTATAAATTCAGATGTTGGAATTTCAGTTGATACTGCAGTTGATATAGCAAAAGAATCGGCAGATATTGTTCTTTTAGAAAAAGATTTAAATGTATTACTAGATGGAGTAAATGAACGGAAGAATAACTTTTACGAATATTATGAAATATATTAAACTAGCCATAAGTTTCAACTTTGGTGAGGTTATTTCTGTTGTAATTGCAAGTATTCTACTTCCATTTTTGCCTATAACTCCAATACAATTACTAGTTCAAAGTTTATTATACGATTTCGGACAGCTTACTCTTCCTTTTGATAACGTTGATAAAGAATATTTAAATAAACCAAAACGATGGAATGTACAGGGATTAAAAACTTTTATGCTGTTTATGGGACCACTTAGTTCAACCTTTGATATGATTATCTTTTTATTTATGTGGTTTGTATTTAATATTAGAGATGCTGCTATATTTCAAACAATTTGGTTCTCATATGGCGTAGTTTCAAATTTAATAGGAATGCATATAATTAGAACAGCTAAAATACCTTTTATTCAAAGCAATGCAAATAAATATGTTTATTTATCTTCTATTATTTTAAGTTTTATAGCAATAATTGTTCCATATACATTATTAGGTAATTTTATAGGCTTAGTTCATATTTCCACAAAATATCTTTCAATTATAATTGGCGTGCCTATTTTATATTGCATTATAGCCCTATTTGCAAAAAAAATTTATATAAAAAAATATAATGAGTGGATTTAAAGAAAAATATTATAAAAAAATAAATAGAAAAAACTATTAAATATGATATAATATTTTTGACGTTTAAAGAAAATAAAAAGTTAAAACAATAGGTATATTAAATTTACTAGTAGAATTAGAAAAAATGTTCAAAAATGAATTAACTCTAAATAACAAATTAATTGAAGAGTATTTATTTAATATATTACGTAAAAATTATTAGTATATAAAAACTCAAGATAAAAGAATTTTAGCAAAAGCAGTTGCTTGTTTTTTTGTAGTAGCTAAAAGTAGATTAATGTAATGAAAGATACAAAATATAAAATAAAAAATAATGTAAAAGGTAGGTAAAATAATGTGGAAAAAAATAATAATAAATATTTAATATTTTCAATTTGTTTGTTTAGCGTAAGTTTAATCCTTAATTATAATACCTTTTATTTAAATAATATATATTTATATAATCATTTTGATTTTACAGGTATTTCAAAAATTATACAAATAATAATGACAATAATTATATTAATAATATCAAGTATTTGTCTAATTAAATCAATACAAGCAAAGGAAAACGGAGTTGATTTTTTATTTAATAAGTTTATGAGTTTTGTTTTTATAATATATGCAATACTATGTATTTGTACATATATATATATAAGAAGTTCAGAGGAAGAAGTTGCATTAAAGATGAAGAATGATTTAGAGAATTATGGAGAAAATTTTAAGCAAGAACAATTGAATAAAAACAAATATAATAATAAGAATTCATTTGAATATGATTATTATAATTTTATTTCAGAAGCATTATCACAAAATGAATATGCAATAAATGATGAATATTATGATAGAAAAAAAGAAATTTTAGAACAAGTAGAAAATTCATCAAAAATAGAAAGATATTTGTCTATGCTAATTTATAATTTTTCTTATCAGCATTATGGTTCTAGTTCAATTAAATTTAATGAAATACAATATTATGGTATTTTTCTTATATTAGCTTCAATTGGATTAATTGGAGCAAAATTCTATTCATTTAATATGTATCTTAATAATGATACAAATATTTTTTATAATAAGAATAAAATATAATATATTTTTTTAACGAGTAAAAATAGTAATAAGTTTGTAAGACATGAAAGCTATAATATTTGAAGTTTATTAATAGAATTGTAGAGGAAATGAAGATGAGAAATAAGTAATAAAAAATGCAAAATTATTAAATTAAAAATATTAAATGATATGGTTTAGTAAAAGGAGAAAATATAAAATGAAATTGATAAAAAAAATATTTATGGTAATTATTTTATTTTTAATGGTAGTTTTGGATATTTGGATTATTAAGGATTTTGAGGTTAAAATAGTCAAGTCAGGAGTAATAGACAAAAATGAAAAGATTAAAGTAAAAATGAAATATTCGTCTATTAGTGCATCTGATTTATTTGAAAATTATGAATATATGAGAGTTTTTAATAAAAATATTTTTGGAAAAATAATAGAAAGCTTATACATTGATATAAACGGAAATGAATTTTATAAGTCTTCATCAAAAAATAATTGGAAAGAAACACCATATTTTTATCAAAATCGTGCATCTGCTTATAGTATTAGTTTAGATAAAGAAGGATATATTGATTGGAATGAAAATAAAACATCTGAATTTATATATGAATATACAGATGATTATCAAAATGGATATGCAAAAGTTGGAATATTTGATAAAGAAGAATTAAAGTATGGAGTTATAGATTTAGATGGTAATCAAGTAATTCCATGTATGTATAAAAATATTGATATGAGAGACTGCGATTTTGATATTTTTTATGTTGAAGATAATAATAATACATATATTATAAATAATAAAAATATAAAAATTATTGAATTTCTTGAAAATGACAAAATTAAATTTTTAAATTTAAATGAATTAACTGATATACAAGAAATTGACATAGAAAACGTAGCTTTTTCAAAGGATTATATATTAATATGTGGTGAAAATGGGAAATATGGCTTTTTCACAAAAGAAGGAGAGCAAAAATGTAGCTTTAAATATGATTCTTTTAAAAGTATTTCATCACAATATTTATTTTTGGTTGAAGAATCAGGAAAAAGATATGTTATAGATGATAATTTAAATATAGTTTTTAATACTGAGATATTTGATGAAAAAGGTATAGAGATTAATTCAATTGAAAATGGAAGAATTAGAATAGAAAAGGATAATAAATATGGAATTGCAGATTTAAATGGAAATATAATAATTGAGCCAAAATATGATGCTATTTCTATTCAAACTGCGAAAAAAGGATATTTTTCTATAGAAAAGGATAATAAGTATGGTTTAATGGATTTAAATGGAAACGATATTATTAAATTAAGTAGAAAATATAAATCACCTATTTTAGGGAATGGCGAATTTTTTGTTGTAGAAAAAGTTAATATTAATCTATTAATTATTTGGCTTGTACTTTTAATATTAACATTTATCATTGAAATATTTTTAGTAAGATTGATTATTAAAAGAAACTAGTTTTTGTAATAAAACTAGTTTCTAGAAAATAAGTAGTATCTTTTTTTTATAAAGTACTACTTATTATTATTTTTTTAATCTAATTAAAATTGCTATTGAAAACAAGATAAGTAAAAATCCAACTGCTAAAAGAAGAATATTTAGTATATTATTTAAACCTAAATTTGCTTCAGGCAAATTTGAAAGACTTGTTACACTAGTAACAGTTGCAGATTGGGACAATGCTTGTTCTGGAGATAAAGTATTTTCATTAGTACTATTATCAACTGCATAAGAAACTCCAATAAAAACAATTAATATTAGGCTTAATAAAAATAAAATTTTAATTACTTTTGACTTCATTAATATTTGTTAAATCCTTTCAATATTTATAATATTATAATAGCTCAAATTTAAATAGGTGTCAATAAATTTTAGCTAAATTCCAATTACAAAGTGAAAACTCACTTACAATTCACAGTTTATTTAATAAATTAGGTTACGATATAATAATTTTTGAAAAAAGCGCATTGAAAGTGAGCAAGTTAGAAATTCTAATAAATTTTATGGAAAGAGTTCAAGGCTTGTCCTTGGAAGGGTGCCATAAAATTTATGTGAATTTCTTACGAAGTTCAGCTTGAACGAGCATTTTTGAAAAAATTATTATATCGTAACCTAAGAAATAAGTATAAGAGGCTGTGAATTGTAACAAAACGCATAGATTCTACTTGTATAGGTGTTTACATAAATTTGACATACTTTTAGAAATTTGATACAATTTCAAAAGAAAGAAAAAAGGTATAAAAGGTATAAAAATGTTAAATCAATTTTCAAGAACAGAATTATTAATAGGAAAAAAAGCAATAGATAAATTAAAAAATTCAAAAATTGCAATATTTGGCATTGGCGGTGTTGGATCTTTTGTTATAGAGGGACTAGTTCGCGCTGGAATTGGAAAATTTATTTTAGTGGATAATGATAAAGTATGTGTAACAAATCTAAATAGACAAATAATTGCAACTAGAAAAACGATTGGAAGACAAAAAGTTGATGTTGCAAAAGAGCGTATTTTAGAAATAAATCCAGAAGCAAAAGTCGAAACATATCAAGAGTTTTTTTTACCAGAAACTAAAGGGATACTTGATAATAGTATTGATTACATAGTGGATTGTGTAGATACAGTTACAGCAAAGATAGAGTTAATTGTTAGAGCAAATAATCTTAATATTCCAATAATCTCTGCAATGGGAACAGGAAATAAATTAGATCCTACTCAGTTTGAAGTTACTGATATTTATAAAACATCAGTTTGTCCTCTTGCTAAAGTAATAAGGAAAGAATTAAAATCAAGAAATATAAAAGCTTTAAAAGTTGTGTATTCTAGAGAAAAACCAATTAAAGTAGAAAAAAATACAAAAAAATTGTTTAATACTAATGATAAATTATCATCTCAAGCTATTACGAAAGAAACTTTAAATAATCAAAGATTAGGTAGCATTTCTTTTGTACCATCTGTTGCTGGATTAATTATTGCAGGAGAAGTTGTTAAGGATTTAATAAATTTAAATAAGTTTAAATAAGTTTAAATAAGTTTAAAAAAGTTTAAATAAGTTTAAATAAGTTTAAATAAGTTTAAATAAGTTTAAATAAGTTTAAATAAGTTGTAAATTGTAGCAATAGAAGGTTACAATTCACAGCTGATATAAATTAAAAGACATCGGTCGTGAATTGTAACAATAGAATTTTAATTAAAATCTCTAAAAAATATATGGTATTGATTAAATTATTTTGAGTTGATATAATATGTAATAAAGTAGTATTTTCATTTTTGGAGGGAAAGTTGGGAAAGAAAAGTATTACCAAAAATTATGTATATAATATGGTATATCAAATTTTAATACTTGTATTACCGTTAGTTACAACACCTTATTTATCAAGAGTTCTTGGAGCTGAAGGAATTGGTATTTATGGGTATACATATTCTATTGTTACTTATTTTGTTCTTTTTGGTTCTTTAGGAGTTGCTCTTTATGGTCAAAGAGAAATTGCTTATTCAGGAGAAAATAAAGAAAAAATTAAAAAAACTTTTATAGAAGTAAATATTTTTAGATTTTTAACAATTGCTATTGCTTCAATAGTTTATTATTTCTGTTTTATGAGAAATAATGATTATTCAGTTTATTATAGAATTTTGTTATTTGAGCTTTGGGCTGCTGCATTTGATATTAGTTGGTTTTTTCAAGGAATGGAAGAATTTAAGAAAACTGTTATTAGAAATGTATTGGTTAGAATTTGTAGCGTTGCCTTAGTATTTTTACTTGTTAAAACAAGAGAGGATTTAGCTAAATTTGTTTTAATTTATTCTTTAGCAGATTTTATTGGAAATTTATCTTTATGGATATATTTACCTAAATATACAAAAGGTATAAAGGTTAAAAATATAGAAGTTTGGAAACATGTAATTCCTATATTAATGTTATTTATTCCTCAAATTGCAAATCAAATTTATAAAATTTTAGATACAACAATGATAGGAAAATTAGTAGTAGATAAAGCAGAAACAGGTTATTATGAACAAAGCCAAAAAGTTATAAGATTATTACTTACAATAGTAACTTCTCTTGGTGTTGTTATGATTCCAAGAATGGCTAGTACTTTTGCAAGTGGTAATAAAGAAAAAATTAATGAATACATGAAAATGTCTTTTAAATTTGTTTTCTTTTTGGCATTTCCATTAATGTTTGGAATAGTAAGTATTTCTTCAAGCTTTGTTCCAGTTTTTTTTGGACAAGGTTATGATAAAGTTGTAATTTTAATAAATATAATGTGTCCGATTTTAATTTTAATGGGAATTGCAAATGTTGTTGGAACACAATATTTGCTTCCTACAAAAAGACAAAAAGAATATACAATTTCTGTTACTATAGGTATAATTGTAAATTTCTTTATGAATTATTTTTTTATAAAAGCATACGCTTCAGTTGGAGCTTCGATTTCGACAGTACTTTCCCAATTGGTAGTGGACTATATTCAATTATACTTTATTAGAAAAGATATTAATATTGGAGAAATGCTTCTTTTATCTAGGAAATATTTAATATCAGGAATTATTATGTTTTTGTTTTGTTTTATAGTTGGAAATATTGTTCAAAGATTAAATGGAGGATATATTTTGGAGATATTTGCTCAAGTTTTAGTTGGCGTTATTTCCTACTTTTCAATGTTAATAATATTAAAAGATGATTATGTTAATAATTTTTTAAGAAATTTAAGAAATAAATTGATAGTATAAGAAGTTGGATATAAAGACCTGTACCAAAATTTTGCTAAAAAAAAGAAGTACTTGTTAAATATCCATAGTTTAAAATATTTAGTTAAAAAGGAAGTAAAATGGGGCAAATTGTACTTTTAGATGATTTAACAATTAATAAAATAGCTGCAGGTGAGGTAATTGAAAGACCTGCAAATGTTGTGAAAGAGTTACTTGAAAATTCTATAGATGCAGGTGCAACAAAAGTTGTTATTGAAATAAAAAAAGGTGGAAAAAATTTAATTAAAGTTATAGATAATGGTAAAGGGATAGAAAGAGAAGATATTCCACTTGCAATAGAAAGACATGCAACTAGTAAAATCAGAAAAGTTGAAGATTTAGAAAAAGTATATTCAATGGGATTTAGAGGTGAGGCTTTGGCTTCAATTGCTGCAATATCTAAATTTACAATAATTTCCAAAACACATGATAAAGAATTTGGAACACAAGTTATTTGTGAAGAGGGAAATATTATACAAGCAGAGGACATACCTGCAAAAGATGGAACTTCTATGATTGTAGAAAATCTTTTTTTTAATGTACCTGTAAGATATAAGTTTTTAAAACAAGACAGTACGGAATTTAGGTATATAAAAGAATTAGTTCAAAATATGGCACTAGCAAATCCTACAGTTTCTATAAAATTAATCAATGATGGAAAACTAGTTTTTGGAACCAATGGGAATGGAAAGCTAAAAGATTTAATATATCTATTTTATGGAAAAGAAGTTTTGGAAAATTCAATTGAGGTTGATTATGAAGAAGGTAGTATTAAAATTACAGGAATAATAGGTACAACTTTAATTGCTAGAGATACTAGGAAAGATCAAATAACTTTTTTAAATGGAAGAAATATAAAAAGCAATTTACTTTCTTCAAGTGGTGACCAAGCCTTTAAAAGTGGTGGAACAGGAATTGGAAAATTTGGATTTTATATTTTAAATTTAAAAATGCCAGCAGATTTTTATGATATAAATGTACATCCAACTAAAAGAGATGTAAGATTTAAAAATGAGGAAGATGTTTTTAGAGTCTTTTATAATGCAATTAAAACTTCTATGTTAAATAGAGAATTTTTAGGGAACAATCAACTTGAAGATAACAAAAAAGAGTATATAAATAAAGAGTTTAATTTTTTAACAAGCAATTTTAACAATAAAAAAGAAAATACATCTTTAAATGCTTTTAAAAATTCAAATTCAAATATTGAGTATAGAAAACCAAAAATTTATAATATTGAAAAAAATTTAGGAGTTGAAAAAAGACTATTAAATAACGATACTGATAAAACTAATATTCCAAACAGTTTAATGAATAAATCTGAAGACGAATTTATAAAACGTGAAAAATCTAGAAAAGTTAATTATAAATTTATTGGAATTTTGTTTAGAACATATATTGTGGTTGAAGTTGATGAGGATATATACTTAATTGATCAACATGCTGCACATGAAAGACTTTTGTATGAGCAAATAAAAGATAATTTTAAAAACAAATTACAAAATAATACTCAAATGACACTTATTCCAGAAATTGTTAATTTAACTAATAAAGAAGCTGAATTTGTAAAAAACAATGTAGATTTATTTAAAAATTCGGGATTCGATATAGAAGAATTTGGAGTTAATTCATATAAAATAAATGGTGTTCCAGACATAGAATACAAGGAAAAGATTTCTAATAAAGCATTGTTTATGGATACACTAGATGAAATGATAACAGGCGAAAGAAGTAATTTTAAAGATATTGAAGAACGATTTATTGCAACAGTCGCCTGTAAAGCTGCAGTTAAAGCAAATATGGACTTAACAAAAAATGAAGTTGATTATTTAATTAACAATTTATTAATTTTAAAAAATCCATATACATGTCCACATGGAAGACCAACAACAATAAAATTTGATAAAAATGAATTTAAATTAGATCAAATTGACTAAATTTTAAAATTTAAATAAATATTTATTATTACAAAAAATATTATGGGGGAAAATCAAAGTGCTTAATATTAATATAATTTGCCCAGGGAAAATTAAAGAAAAGTTTTTTAAAGATGCAATTGATGAATATTTAAAAAGACTTTCTAAGTATTGTAAATTATGTATTATAGAAGTTCCTGATGAAAAAATTCCAGATAAAGTTTCAGAAACAATTGTAAATGAAATAAAAAAAAAGGAAGGAAAATTTATAATTAATAAAATACCTAAAGATACATATTTAATATGTTTAGATTTAAAAGGAAAAGAATTTTCTTCTGAAGAATTTTCTAAAAAAATAGAAAACATTTCATTAAATATTAATAGCTCTATTACATTTATTATTGGAGGAACACTTGGAATTTCTGATGTAGTATTAAATTTAGCAAAAGAAAAAATATGTTTTTCAAAAATGACTTTTCCTCATCAATTAATAAGAATATTTTTATTAGAGCAAATATTTAGAGCTTACAAAATTTCTAATGGAGAAACTTATCATCGATAAAAAATTATTATAATTATATAGTAACTTAAGAAATAAGTATAAGACGGTGTTAATAGTAATGACATTTGAAAAAATACTTAGATAAAAGTACTCTAAAGAATTTTGTAATTTCTTTATTATTATTTACTTCTTATTTTTTTATATTATAATAATCTATATACAACTTAATTATATTGGCTAGCCTAAAAAGTTGTTTTTACATAATGATTATATGACACTTTTGTATTAAATAAAAATAGAAAGGTGGTTTTTAAATGAGGAAAAAATTTCTGTCAATTTTTCTTGTAAGTATATTAATAATACTTTTTATGACTCAAGTAATATATGCTGCCAATATGGATACTTTATATGCATGTACTATTTATTCAAATCATTTTTCAAATATTACCGATATTGAATCATCAATGGCAACAGCAATATTATCTTATTTTTGGAGAGGGTATATGGGAAATTCAGTTTCAAATCCTTCTACTACATTATTAACTTCAAATGTAATGTCAAGACAAGTGCAATTGTTTTTTTGCCATGGTAATCATGAACTTATAGCTTTCGAATCAGGTTCTCGGTTTAACTGTTGGTACGACACATAATGAGTCTATAACATTTAATGATGGGAATTCATATAGTATAGACTTATATTCAATAAATGCGTTTACTTGGAGTGGCAAAAAACTAATTACGCTAGCTAGTTGTGAATCAGGAGGAAATGGTTCTGCTTCACAGAACTCTATTGCATATAAAATTGCGGATTTAGGAGCTCAAATGGTAGTTGGATGGTATACTGGTTTAAGCACAGTATCTGCACCAAGCTGGTTAGATAATTATCATGATAAAATTGCTTCAGGCGAAACTATAGCGACTGCTATAAATTATGCCAACAGTCAAACATATCTTTATAATAATGTAAAAAATACACATTTGTGTTATAATTCAATATCTGCACTTTCTAATGGCGACTTACCAGATAATTTATCAAATGTAGAAGATAATAATAATATTTTATCTTCTATGACTTCAAAAGAAAACTATGGAAAAGATGATGTTGAAAATGTTATTAAATCATATGATAGTAGTTTTAATAAAGATAAATACCAAAAAATTATTTCAGATGGATTTTATTTAACTGATGTTAATACAGGCGAAACTATAAAATCGAAAAGTTATATTGATTATGTATTGAAAATAGGCGATTATACAACAAATTCTGGATACACTATAGTATTAGATAGTGATGATAAAGTAGAAGCAATATATGATAATACTATTGATGGGGATTTTGAAAAAATAAATTCTGAAAATAATTCATATTTTTCAATTTCTAATTCAGATAAAGAATTTTATCTAAATAAAGCACGAGCTAGTATTGAGAATTCTGATAAAATAAAAAATGAAGAAATAAGTTTTTATTATGATATTGAAAATGATAAAAAAGGTGCTTATGTAGTTATTACACTGGATGAAGGAAAAAATGAAAATATGATAGAGTTCATATATGATATATAAAAATATTTTTTTAAATGAAGGTTTAATTAGAGGGAAAATATGGATGATAATTTAATAATAAGAGTATTAATTTTTTTAGTAATAATATTTATAATATTATTTGTTTATAAATTTTTAAAAGCAAGCAAACAGAAAAGAAAAAAATATTTATTAATTATACTTATTGTTTTATGTATATGGTTAGTATTTTTTTCTGTAGATTATTTTCGTACTAAAAATCAAAAATCGCCCATATTTTGCCGATTTACATTTTGGTCTAATTTAAATGGCGGTTCAGTAATGTATTATGGATTAGGATATAAAGTTATTCATTTTAATAAAATTTTGAGTTATGAAGAAAGAATCGATTTGAAATGTAGTTCAGCAAATTATTATTACATTTGTTCTTGGTATCCATCTTATGATGTCGCTTGGAATAAAATAAAAGATGATGCTATAGAATATAGTTATGAACAATATCAAAAAACTATAAACAAATAGAATTTCTAATTAACAAAAAGAGACTTTTTGGTCTCTTTTTGTTAATTAGAAATAATTATTGGAGTTTTATTTTATATTATGGATTATATAAATCTTCAGATTTAATTTCCAGAACTTTTGTAATTTCTCATAATTCAAAATCTCTAACTGTTCTTTCGTTATTTTCAATTCTTACAATATCTGACTGATATAGGGTAATACCTAATAAAGATAATTGGTTACAGATATATTCTTGTGAAATATTTTTAGTAGTGCGAATTTCTTTCAGTTTTTGACCAATTATATTATAGTTATTATTATATTTATTAAAATTCATAAATTAACTCTCCCATATAAAAGTAGTATATATTCTTAATATTGGTTTTATACTGTTTTATATGTTAAAATTATAGCATACAGTCTATAATTCACAAACGATAAATTTATTTTTTATTAGGATAAATATTGAGGTTTGTATTTTATGAAAAGAAAAAATATAATTAAACAGTTAGAAAAAAATTTAGAAATAATAACATCATTAGAAGAATTGAATGAAAAGCAGAAAAATATTCGACAAAGAATGTTAAAAATCTTTGCCAATAATGATGATTTTGAATATGAAAAATTAAATAAAAAATACTTAGATAAAAGTACTCTAAATAGCTTGATATTATCCTACTTTTATATTATAATAAGTTTGTTAAATTTAAGTAGGAGAGTAATTTAAAATGGAAAAGAGTTTTAGTGAAAGTTACAAAGATGCAGGTGTTGACGTAACAGCAGGATATAAGTCAGTTGAACTTATTAAAAATGCTGTTAAAAGTACATATATTGAAGGAGTTGCATCTGATCTAGGAGGATTTGGAGGACTTTTTGCACCAAATTTAACAGGAATGAAAGAACCAATTTTAGTTTCAGGTACAGATGGAGTAGGTACGAAATTAAAGTTGGCTTTTTTAATGAATAAACATGATACTATTGGACAAGATTGTGTTGCAATGTGTGTTAATGATGTAGTTTGTTGTGGTGCAAAACCACTGTTTTTCCTAGACTATATGTCTCTTTGGAAAAATATACCAGAAATTGTAGCAACTATTGTTAAAGGTGTTGCTGAAGGTTGCAAACAAGCTGGATGCGCATTAATAGGTGGAGAAACAGCTGAAATGCCTGGATTATATACTGAAAATGAATATGATTTAGCTGGATTTTGTGTTGGTATAGTAGATAAATCAAAAATGATTGATCCAAATAGAATTGAAATTGGAGATAAGGTTATAGGTATAGCTTCTTCTGGGGTTCATTCAAATGGATTTTCTTTAGTTAGAAAAGTTTTTGATGTTAATAGCGAGAATTTGAGAGAATACAGAGAAGAACTAGGCGAGACTTTAGGAGAATCGTTAATTAGACCAACTAAGATTTATATTAAACCAGTATTAGATGTTATTGATTCAGTTGATGTTAAAGGTATTTCACATATTACAGGTGGTGGATTTTATGAAAATATGCCTAGAATGTTAAGAGATGGTGTTTCTTTAAAAATTGATGTAAATTCTTATACAAGAAAACCTATTTTTGATTTAATTCAAAAAACTGGAAATATACCTACTCATGATATGTATAATACTTTTAATATGGGAATTGGTATGGCAATTATTGTTCCAGAAAAAGATACTAAAAAGACTATTGATATTCTAAATAAGCAAGGTGAAGAGGCTTGGGTTATTGGAGAAGTTACTGAAGGAAATAAAGAAATAAATTTGAATATAGAAGATGATTAAATTTTGTTTTAATTGCTATACAATATTCGGTGTTAAGCTTTTTTAACAAAAGGTTTATGGGTATCCTTTAAAAAACCTAAATATATTATACAAGGAAATAAAAATGGAAGTAAAAAGAATCTATGTAAAAAAGAAAGAAGGATTTAATGTTGAAGCAAAAGGAGTTTTATCAGATTTAAAAGAAAATCTTCAAATTGAAAACATCAAAAATCTTGAAATATATAATAGATACGATGTATTTGGTATTTCCCAAGAAACTTTTGAAAAGGCTAAAAATACAATTTTTTCAGAGCCACAAGTTGATGATTGGTATACTGATGATATCCCTTTAAATAAATATGATATGATTTTTGGAATAGAAAGTTTACCAGGACAATTTGACCAAAGAGCTAGCTCACTTTCTGAATGTTTACAAATTATTTCAGAAGATACTAAGCCAATTTCTAGAACAGCTAAAGTTTATGTACTTTCTGGAAATTTGCTAGAAGAAGATGTAAAAAGAATAAAGAAATATTTAATAAATCCTGTAGATTCTAGAGAAGCTTCTTTAGATAAATTGGAAACTTTAGAGGAAAAGGCTGAAGAGCCAGCAGATATTACAGTCTGTGATGGATTTATAAATATGACAGATGAAGATAGCGAAGAATTTTATAAAAAATATGGATTTGCTATGGATTTAGCTGATTTAAAATTTTGTAAAAATTATTTTAAAAATGTTGAAAAAAGAGATCCGACAATTACTGAAATGAAAATGATAGATACATATTGGTCAGATCATTGTAGACATACAACTTTCCTTACAAAACTTGAAGTACTAGATATAAAATGGGATTTATTACAAAGAGTTTATGAGGAGTATATTAAATCAAGAGCTTTTGTATATGAGAATAAAAAAGCCAAAGATGTGTGTTTAATGGATATTGCAACAGTTGCTGTAAAAGAACTTAAGAAAAAAGGTTTACTAAAAGATCTTGATGAATCAGAAGAAATAAATGCTTGTAGTATAAAAGCTGAAATAGTAGTAGATGGAAAGCCAGAAGAGTACCTGATTATGTTTAAAAATGAAACACATAATCACCCAACAGAAATTGAACCTTTTGGTGGTGCATCTACTTGTTTAGGTGGAGCAATTCGTGATCCTCTTTCTGGTAGAGTATATGTTTACCAAGCAATGAGAGTAACAGGCTGTGCAGATCCTAGAACTCCAGTAAAAGATACACTTCCAAATAAACTTCCACAAAGAAAAATTACAACAGAAGCAGCTAGAGGATACAGTTCTTATGGAAATCAAATTGGTTTAGCAACAGGACAAGTTGCTGAAATTTATGATGAAGGATATGTTGCTAAAAGATTAGAATTAGGTGCTTTAATAGGTGCTGCACCAGCTAAAAATGTAATTAGATTAAGACCAGAACCAGGAGATAAAGTTGTATTATTAGGTGGTAGAACGGGACGTGATGGATTAGGAGGAGCAACTGGTTCATCTAAAGCACATAATAGTAATTCACTTTCTTCATGTGGAGCAGAAGTCCAAAAGGGAAATGCTCCTGAAGAAAGAAAAATTCAAAGATTATTTAGAAATAGTGAAGCTACTAAATTAATTAAAAGATGTAATGATTTTGGTGCAGGAGGAGTTTCAGTTGCTATTGGGGAACTTGCAGATGGTTTAGAAATTAATTTAGATAAGATACCTAAAAAATATGAAGGGTTAGATGGAACTGAACTTGCAATTTCAGAATCACAGGAAAGAATGGCTGTTGTTGTTGCAAATAAAGATGTTCAAAAATTTATAAATTTAGCTGAAACAGAAAATATTGAAGCAACTGTTGTTGCTGAAATTACAAAAGAAGCAAGAGTAAAAATGTACTGGAGAGGAAAACTTATTGTTGATATTTCTAGAGAATTTTTAGATACAAACGGAACTGTAAAAGAAGCTCAAATTTCTGTTTCCAAACCCAATTATGAAAAAAGCTATTTTACTAAAAAAGAATCAAAAAATATAGAAAAATCTTGGAAAGATATTTTATCAGATTTAAATGTATGTTCTCAAAAGGGGTTGGTAGAAAGATTTGATAGCACAATTGGAGCAAATACAGTATTAATGCCATTTGGTGGAAAATATCAATTAACTCCATCTGAAGGTATGGTAGCTAGAATTCCAACTTTAGAGGGATATACAGATGATGGAACAATCATGACCTATGGATATAATCCTAAAATTGCAAAATGGAGTGCTTTTCATGGTTCTGTTTACGCTATAGTTGAAAGTGTATCAAAATTTGTAGCAATTGGTGGAGATTATAAAAAATCATGGCTAACTTTACAAGAATTCTTTGAAAAACTTGGAAATAATCCAGAAAGATGGGGAAAACCTTTTGCTGCTCTTCTTGGAGCATATTATGTACAAGAGAAATTGAATATTGCTGCAATTGGTGGTAAAGACAGTATGTCTGGTTCATATAATGAATTAGATGTACCACCTACACTTGTTTCATTTACAGTTGGTACTGTAGATATTACTAAAGTTGTTTCAAATGAATTCAAAAAAAGTGGTTCAAAAGTTGTTTTATTAAAAACAAAAATGGATGATGAATTTATGCTTGATTTTGAAGAGTTAAAAGAAAATTATGAGCTTGTACATAGCTTAATAGATTCTGGAAAAGTTTTATCTTGTAGCACCATAAGACACGGTGGAATTGCAGAAGTAATTTCTAAAGCATGTTTTGGAAACAAATTAGGATTTGAATTATCTACTGATATTAATGTTTTTGAACCTATGTATGGCTCTTTTGTATTAGAACTTGCTGAAGATGTATCAAACGAGAAGTTTATTGAGTTAGGAAGTATAAATGAAACTAAAAAAATTATTTCTAAAAATTTAACAATCGATTTAGATGAAGCTTTAAAAATTTGGGAAGAACCTTTAGAAAAAATATTTCCTACTAAAACTGAAATAACAAAACAAGAAAAAATTGAAAATACAGTCTCAGATAAAAATCAAGTTATAGCTTCTAAGGTAAAAATTGCAAAACCAAGAGTATTCATTCCAGTATTCCCAGGAACAAACTGTGAATATGATGTTGCAAAAGCCTTTGAAAATGCTGGTGCTATTACAAATACAGTTGTATTTAAAAATACAAAATCAAATGATGTAAAAGAATCAATTGAAGCTTTTGCAAAAGCAATTGCTGAGGCTCAAATAATTATGATACCAGGTGGATTTAGTAGTGGTGATGAGCCAGAAGGTTCTGCAAAATTTATTGGAGCAGTATTTAGAAATGAGAAATTAAAAGAAGAAATATCTAAATTATTATATAATAGAGATGGTTTAATGCTAGGAATATGTAATGGATTCCAAGCTTTAGTAAAACTTGGTTTAGTTCCTTATGGAAAAATAATAGATATGAAGTCTAATATGCCAACCTTAACTTTTAATGATATTGGAAGACATCAATCAAGAATAGTAAATACAAAGGTTGTATCTAAATTATCTCCATGGCTTGCTGGAGCAGAACTTGGAAAAATATATAATATACCTATTTCACATGGAGAGGGAAAATTTATTGTAACACAAGAAGAATATGCAAAGCTAAAATTAAATGGACAAATTGCTACAGAATATGTAGATTTTGAAGGAAATCCAACTTATAATATAGACTTTAATCCAAATGGTTCAAATTACGCTATTGAAGGGATTACAAGTCCCGATGGTAGAGTATTTGGTAAGATGGGACATAGTGAGAGAGTAATAAAAGATATTATGAAAAATATTCCAGGACAGAAGGATCAAAAATTATTTGAATCAGGTGTAAACTATTATAATTAAAAGATACTTGTTTTAAAGTAATTTATAAAAAAATAGAAGAAAATAATAATATTATAAATAGGGAAGGAAAAATAAATGGAAAATACAATTTACACTACTCCGCTAGCTGGACGTTATCCAAGTAAAGAAATGAATTATTTATGGTCAAATGATAGTAGATATTCTACTTGGAGAAAATTATGGATAGCCTTAGCAGAAACAGAAAAAGAGCTTGGAATTAGTATAACAGATGAACAAATTGAACAAATGAAAAAACATGTTTTTGATATAGATTATGATATAGTAGCTAAAAGAGAGAAAGAATGTAGACATGATGTAATGTCACATGTTTATGAATTTGGAATAAAATGTCCTTTAGCAAAACCAATAATCCATTTAGGAGCAACATCTTGTTATGTAACAGATAATACAGAAGTTATATTAATGAAAGAAGCTTTAAAATTAATTAAACAAAAATTAATTGTTGTTGTTAATAATTTAAAGAAATTTGCAGAAGAAAATAAAAATATTGTTTGTCTTGGATATACACATTTTCAGCCAGCTCAACTTACAACAGTAGGGAAAAGAGCAACTCTTTGGATGCAAGATTTAATTGAAGATTTAGAAGAACTTGAATTTGTTGAAACCAATCTAAAACTACTAGGTTCAAAAGGTACAACTGGTACTCAAGAGAGTTTTATGAAATTATTTAAAGATGAAGATAAAGTTAAACAAATAGATGGAAAGATTGCAGAAAAAATGGGATTTGATAAATGTTTTTCGGTATCAGGTCAAACATATACTAGAAAATTAGATTCAAGAGTTTTAAATCTTTTGTCTCAAATTGCACAAAGTGCTTCAAAATTTGCTAACGATATGAGACTTCTTCAACATGAAAAAGAATTAGAAGAACCTTTTGAAAAAAGTCAAATAGGTTCTTCTGCAATGGCATATAAGAGAAACCCAATGAGGAGTGAAAGAATTAATTCGCTTTCTCGTCATGTTATTACTTTAGCAACAGATGCAGCAATGACAGCTGGAACGCAATGGCTTGAAAGAACATTAGATGATTCAGCAAACAGAAGAATTTGCATTCCTGAAGCATTTTTAACAGTTGATAGTATATTGATTCTATATGCTAATATTTCCAATAATATTGTTGTATATAAAAATGTAATTAATTCAAACCTTATGGAAGAACTTCCTTTTATGGGTACTGAAGAGATTATTATGAATGCTGTATTAAAAGGTGGAGATAGGCAAGAACTTCACGAAAAAATAAGAGTTTATTCTATGGAAGCTGGGAAACAAGTAAAAGAGTTTGGAAAATCAAATGACTTAGTTGATAGAATTGCAAAAGATGGTTATTTTGGATTAACAAAAGAAGAAATAATTGATGCACTAAATCCTGAAAATCTTTGTGGTAGAGCGGTTCATCAGGTAGATGACTTTATAGTTGAAAAAGTAAGTCCAGTATTAGAAAAATACAAAGATTTATTAGATGGTGTAAACACAGAAGTAAATGTTTAGCTTTTTAATGATTTTTATTTATATATACTTTTTAAAAAGAAATTAAGGAGAAAAAAGGATTTAATATGTATAAAACAAAAATAAAAAAAGTAATTGATTTATTTTTTATATGTTTTTTAATAGGCGCTCAAATGTTTGGAAGTGGAATGGCTGTAATTCCAATTCTTCAAAGAGAATTTATTGATAAAAGAAAAATGATTACAAATGAAGAATTATTAGATATAATGTCAATATCACAATGTACTCCAGGAGCGTATACTGTCAACATTGTTACTTTTATAGGAAATAAATATTGTGGTTTTATTGGAGGAATGATGTCAGCAATTGGACTAACAATTATTCCCATAATTACAATAATATTGTTTACAGCTTTTTATGAATATATTTCTGAGTTGGAATTTATTAGAAGCGCAATGGTAGGAATAACTGTTTCTGTATTTTGCTTAATTATTAATTCATTTATAAATCTATGGAAAAGTGCTATTGTGAGCAAAACAACATTTATACTATTTACACTATCTTTTGTACTATATTTTTTTTCCGATATAAATATAATATTTATTATATTTATAATGGGAATATTAAATTTGCTACTTGAAAAATATGTATTTCCTAAAATAAAAAAAAGTGAGGGAAAAGCATAGGTGATATATTTATATTTAATAAAAGAATTTGTATTAATTGGATGTTTTTCTTTTGGTGGGGGATTAGTTATGATTCCCTTTATCAGAAATATAGCAGAAGTTACTGGAATTATAACAGAAGAACAATTAATTGAAATGGTCGCAATTTCTGAAATAACCCCAGGTCCGCTTGCAGTAAATATGGCTACATATGTAGGATACATAATAAATGGTACAATTACTGGAATAATTACAACAATAGCACTAATTGTACCTCAAATAATTATAATTCATTTTATATTTTTAATTTTTAAAAAATTTAAGGATAATAAAGATGTTAAAGCTGTTTTAAAAGGAATAAAGCCAGTTTCACTCGCATTAACATTGGGAGTAGCTATTTCAATTTTTAAAACTACTTTTTTAGTAAAAGTAG
This sequence comes from Clostridia bacterium, assembly GCA_017530505.1. GTDB lineage: Bacteria > Bacillota > Clostridia > TANB77 > CAG-508 > Scatovivens. The sequence goes on from JAFXMI010000012.1 coordinate 32,842, forward strand.
AAAATAAAAATAATTTTTTAAATATATTTAATTGGAAAAGTATACTATTAGGAATTATAATGTTTTCTATTATGAGGAAAATAGAAATACACCCTATTTTTTATTTTGTAATTAGTGCAGTAATTGGAATTGTATTTTCATTTTAAAAAAGGTTTTTAGAAAATTTTTCTAAAAACCTTTTTTTAATATAATTAAACTCTAATATTATTAATGTCTAAAATGTCTCATATGAGTAAATATCATTGAAATTCCATATTCATTACATTTATCTATTGAAAGTTGATCTTTTAACGCTCCACCTGGTTGAATTATAGCCGTGATTCCAGATTTATAAGCTGCTTCAACATTATCATCAAAAGGGAAGAAAGCATCAGATGCAAGAACGGCGCCTTTTGTTGCATCTTTTCCTATAAGCTCTTTAGCATGTTCAAAGCATTGTTTTGAAGCCCAAATTCTGTTAACTTGTCCAGGTCCTATCCCAATGGTTTGTTTATTTTTAGCAACAGCAATACCATTTGATTTAACATATTTTACAACTTTCCATGCAAATAACAAATCTTCTAATTCTTTTTCGGAAGGCTTTTTATTTGTTACAACTTCAAAGCTATCATAAATTTTCGAATCGACTGATTGAACAATAATACCACCATTAATTTTTTTAATATCATAAGAATTTTCTGATTGTTTAACTGAAATTTCAGGTAGCAAAAGTATTCTAACATTTTTTTTGGATTTTAAAATTTCTAAGGCATCATCAGTATAAGAAGGCGCAACAATAACCTCTAAAAACATTTCAGCCATTTCTTTTGCAATTTGAGCAGATAATTCTCTGTTTGAAACTACTATACCACCAAAAATTGACATCTTATCAGCTTGATAAGCCTTTTTCCAAGCATCTTCAATATTGTTACTACTTCCAACACCACAAGGGTTTCCATGTTTACAAGCAACTATAGTAGGTTCTTCAAATTCTTTTAAAAGCTCTAAAGCTCCATTTGTATCATTAACATTATTAAAGGATAGTTCTTTTCCATTTAATTGTTTTGCAGTTACTAAAGAACCAATGCATTTTCCTGTTTCTCTATATAAAGCACCAGTTTGATGAGGATTTTCTCCATATCTCATTTCTTGAACTTTTTCGAAAGTTAAAGTTAGTTTTTCAGGATAAGAATTATCTTTTCTTTGTTCTTTTATGTAATTAAATATCATTGAATCATAATTTGCAGTGTGTTCAAAAACTTTTTGCATTAAATAAAATTTAGTATCTAAAGAAACTTGTTTATTAGTTTTTAATTCATCTAATACTTTTGAATAATCATCAGGATCAGTAATAACTGCAACATCTTGATAATTTTTAGCGGCGCTACGTAGCATTGTGGGGCCACCTATATCTATATTTTCAATACATTCTTCTCTTGTAACATTTTCCTTCATAATAGTAGCTTTAAAAGGATAAAGATTAACAATTACAAAATCTATTGTATCTATACCTAGATCTGAAAGTTGTTTCATGTGATTTTGATTACTTCTTATTGCTAAAATACCAGCATGAACTTTTGGGTGAAGAGTTTTAACTCTACCATTAAGGCATTCTGGAAATCCAGTTAAATCAGAAATTTCAATTGCATCTATTCCTTCTTCTTTTAATTTTTTGTAAGTTCCACCTGTTGAAATAATTTCTATTCCAAGATTGTTCAATTCTTTTGCAAATTCTACAATACCTGTTTTATCTGATACGCTAATCAGTGCTTTCATATGAACTAATCCTCCTATGTTTAATTATTATATTTTTTTTTTTGTTATTAAATTTTTTATTAAATTAATTAAAATTATTTTAATTTAAAATAGTAATTATTTAAATTTTTTTTCAGTTAATATTTCAAATATTTCTATGTATTTATTTGAGGTTGTATTAATTACATTTTCAGGAATTTCTGGTTTTGTATTTAAATCATATTTGGTGGATTTAATCCAATCACGGATATATTGTTTATCAAAACTATTTTGGGCACGTCCAATTTCATAAGTATTTGCAGGCCAAAAACGACTAGAATCTGGGGTTAATACTTCGTCTCCTATTACAAGTTCTCCATTTTCATCTAACCCAAATTCAAATTTTGTATCTGCAATAATTATTCCTCTTTCTGCAGCATATTCAGAACATTTATTATAAATTTCAATTGTTTTTTTCTTTAGCTTTTCAGCTAATTCTTGACCTACCAAATCAACAGTTTGTTCAAAAGAAAGATGTTCATCATGTGTTCCAACATCAGCTTTGGTAGAAGGTGTAAATATTGGCTCAGGCAATTTTTGAGACTCTTGTAATCCTTTAGGTAAAGTAATACCACATACTTTTCCAGTTTCTTTATAAGCAATCCAACCAGAACCGCTAATATATCCTCTTACAATACATTCTACAGGAATCATTTTTAGTTTTTTAACTAACATACTTCTTCCTTCAAACTCAGGTGTTTGAAATTCCTTTGGAAAATCTTTTGAATCAATTGAAATTACATGATTTGGTACAATGTCTGTAATAAAGTCAAACCAAAATTTTGATATTTGATTTAAGACTTTTCCTTTGTTAGGTATCATTGCTGGTAAGATATAGTCAAAAGCAGAAATCCTATCAGACACAACTAATAATAATTTATCTTCATCAACTTCGTATATTTCACGAACTTTACCACTAGTAATTTTTTTCATTTTTGAAAAATTCCTTTCTTTAATTTTTTTAGTAAAAAACTCTATTAAATACTATTTTTATTTTAACTTTTACTATAATTATATTGATATTACATTTGTTTTATATAATTATCATAACCTATATTTTGTAGTTTTTCGTCTTTTGTTATTACTTGTTCTGCTAAATCTTTTTTATATTTAATAATTTTTTCACGCATATTTTCATTTGAAGAAGCTAAGATTGTTGCAGCTAATATTCCAGCATTTTTAGCACCATTTATAGATACCGTTGCAACAGGAATTCCAGATGGCATTTGAACAATAGAATAAAGTGAATCTATACCATTTAGAGTTTTTGTATAAATTGGTACTCCTATAACTGGCACTGGTATCATAGCAGCTAAAACGCCAGGAAGGTGGGCAGCACCTCCTGCACCTCCGAATTACAACTTTAACCTTTTTTTGCTTTAAACTTTCTGCATATTCCATAACTTTAAGAGGAGTTCTATGAATTGATAAAACTTTTATTTCATAGTTAATTCCAAAGTCTTCTAAAACTTTTGCAGCGTCTTTCATTATTGGTAAATCAGAATCTGATCCCATAATAATTGAAACCTGAATTTCTTTTTCCATTATAAATTCCATTCCTTTCTAAAGGCACACAATATTCTAAATAAAAGAAAATTGTATATTTTATTTTAAAAAAATTATTAAATATATAATATAAGAAAGTTGATTTAAAGTCAATATTTTTACTTTAAATATTCAAGGTTTATGTATTTACTTTTAATATATGATATGGTATTGTATAAGAGATAAATTATAAGAGGAAAAAAATTTTTAATTAATGGCTAAACTTTTAAGAAAGGAATGAATGTAAACTGGAAAAATTTAAGGAGATTGAAAAAAGTATAATTACAACATATAGAAAAAAAATATGGGCAAAATTTGTAAGAGGCATAAATGAATTCAATATGATACAAGAAGGCGATAAAATAGCAATTTGCATATCAGGTGGAAAAGATTCAATGCTTTTAGCAAAATGCTTTCAAGAATTAAAAAGACATAGAAAAATGAATTTTGAACTTGTTTTTCTAGTAATGGATCCAGGTTATAGCCAAAAGAATAAACAGAAAATTATTGATAATGCCGAGATTTTAAATATACCAATTATTATGTTTAAAACCTCAATTTTTGAGAGTGTTGAAAAAATTGAGGATCATCCTTGTTATCTTTGTGCAAGAATGAGAAGAGGATATTTATATAAAAAGGCACAGGAACTTGGATGTAATAAAATTGCTTTAGGACATCATTTTAATGATGTAATTGAAACTGTATTAATGGGAATGCTTTATGGAGCTCAAATACAAACAATGATGCCAAAAGTTCGTAGTACTTCGCATCCGGGTATGGAACTTATAAGACCACTTTATTATGTTAAAGAAATTGATATAATAGCTTGGGAAAGGAAAAATGGATTAGAATTTTTAAAATGTGCTTGCAAAATGACAGATGGTTCGAGAGGGACTGACCAAATTGAATCTAAACGTCAAGAAATAAAAAAATTAATAGCAAGTTTAAAAGAAATATATGATAATATAGATATAAATATTATGAGGAGTACTCAAAATGTTAACTTAGATACAATAATTTCATACTATAAAGGAAATGAAAGTCACAATTTTTTAGATGATTATGATAAAAAGTTATAATGATTTCATTATCTCCATAATGGAGAACAAAAGTAATTAAGTATTTTATAAGTGTATTTTATTTTTCCTATTAAATCTTTTTATAAAATTCTTCTGTTAAATCTAAAAAGGATACATTTAAAACTTTCATAAATCCACATAGTTCATAATCAACTACAGTTCTAATTCCTTTTTCAATTTTATAAATTTCTTGTTTATTAATATCAATTCCATGTAACATTAGTTTATTAGACAATTCTTGATATGAAAATTTATTTTTCTCTCTATAATATCTAATGCGTTCTTTAACAATGTTTAAATCACCACCAATATCGGTATTTCTTCGTGACATACTTTCTTCTCCTTTTACATATTGATTTTAACTTATTTATTTGATAAAATATAACCTACAAAGGTTATATAGTATAATATTTCAAATAATGAATAGAATATGTATATAGCCTAAGGTGTATTGTAAAAGGAGGAAAAAAATGGAAAATTATGAAGATTGGAAAGATGAATACTATAATAAAGAAAAGGTAAATTTAAAAAAGTTTTTTACGGAAAAGGATTTTCAAATAATGACCAAATTGGGAATTAAAGTTAAAGATAAAACATATACAGAAAGTGAATTTGAAAATTTGTATTCTGAATTACTTTCCTTTTACAATGAGGAAAATGATACTTCTAATAAGAAACTTGAAAATTTTGGTGTAAAAGAAGAAGAATATAAAGATATTCTAGAAAAAATACAAACAATAAATGAAGAATATAATTTCTAAAGACTTTATGTGCATATTTTTTTTATAATCTCTAATAATAATATTACAATTTTTATTTATCATATATAATGTAATATTAAATAATAATTTTATGTTACTATATGGTTTATATTATATTGTAATATTTTTTTTAAGAGGTGAAAAATGGAAGAGGACGAAATAACTGAGTATGGAGAATTTGTTTGTTCTTTTGACAAATGGCTACCTATTGAGGTTCAAAGAGAAAGAGCAAAAAGACTTGCAAATTTAACAGATCGTAATTTTTACAATAAATAAGGGATTTTTTATTGGTCTAAACACATAAATATTGATTCATTTAGAATAGAATTAAAAGAAATTCCAAATTAAGGATAGTGTAAAAATTAAGTCAAGAAAATTTAAATTGTAACTTTAAATTTTACAAAATGAAAAATTCATAACTATATTTATTGACACAGATATAATATTTGAAATATAATGTAATAGAAAATTTTAATATAGCTTGGAGAATAATGTGATAGATTTTAATATACCTTTAAGCTTTAAAAAAGGAAATGAATATATAAAAAAAGCAATAAATAATAGAGTTATATCTGGTGATGGTGAATTTACTAAGAAAGTTAAAGAGTATTTAGACAATAAAATTGGTTCATATACATTGCTTACTACTTCTGGTAGTACTGCATTAGATATGTCTGCTCTTTTATTGAATATAAAAGAAGGTGATGAAGTTATAATGCCTTCTTTTACTTTCACATCAACAGCTAATTCTTTTGCAATAAAAGGAGCTAAAATTGTATTTGTTGATATTAGGCCAGATACAATGAATATAGATGAAAAATTAATTGAAGATGCAATTACTTCCAAAACTAAAGCAATAGTACCAGTTCATTATGCTGGAGTATCATGTGAAATGGATACTATTATGACAATTGCTAAAAAATATAATTTAAAAGTAGTTGAGGATGCTGCACAGGGAGTTATAAGCAAATATAAAGATAAATATTTAGGAACAATAGGTGATATAGGTTGTTTTAGCTTTCATGAAACTAAAAATTATAATATGGGTGAGGGTGGAGCTATTATAATAAATGATAAAGAATATATTGATAGAGCTGAAATAATAAGAGAAAAAGGTACTAATAGAACACAATTTTATAAAGGAAAAGTAGATAAATATACTTGGTATGACATAGGTTCATCATATTTGCCTAGTGATATTAATGCTGCTTTTTTATATTCACAGTTAGAAGTTGCTGATAAGGTAAATAAAAGAAGATTGAAACTTTGGAATTTATATTATGAAAACTTAAAAGATTTAAAAGAAATAGAACTCCCTTATATACCAAATGAATGTTCACATAATGCACATATATTTTATATAAAAGCTAAAAATATAAAAGAAAGAACAGAGTTGATAGATTTTTTAAAAAATAATGAAATTTTAACGGTTTTTCATTATATTCCATTACACACATCTATTGCAGGAAAAAAATATGGTAGATTTAATGGAATAGATAAATATACAACTAGAGAAAGTGAAAGATTGCTTAGGTTGCCAATGTTTTATAAATTAAAGGAAAGTGAAATATTAACTGTTTGTAAAAAGATACATGAATTTTATGAGAAAAGGTAATATGAAAGAGAAATTAGTTATAATTGGTGCAAATGATTTTCAAAATCAAATAATATTAAAAGCTAAAGAAATGAATTATGAAACACACGTATTTGCATGGAAAGAAAATGCAATAGGTAAAGAAACCTCTGATTATTTTTATCCAATTGATATAAAAAATAAAGAAGAAATTTTAATGGAATGCAAAAAAATAAAACCGATTGGTGTTTGTTCTATAGCTTCTGATTTAGCTGTTAATACTGTAGATTATATTTCTAGAAATTTAGGTTTAACGGCCAATTCTGAAATTTCTAATTTGTATTGTACTAATAAGTATGAGATGCGAAAACAATTAAAAAAATGTAATATTAAAGTACCTCATTTTGAAAAGGTAGATAGTATTGATAAATTAAATTATAATGAATTTAAATTTCCATTAATAATTAAACCAACTGATAGATCAGGAAGTAGAGGAGTTACAAAAGTTTACAAAAAAGATGAATGTGATAATGCTATAAGAAGGGCAATTAGCGAATCTTTCGAAAAGATGGCTATAGTAGAAGAGTATATTGATGGAGAAGAGTATAGCTGTGAATGTATCTCATATAAATGTCAACATTATTTTTTGGCGTTTACTAAAAAATATACTACTGGCAAACCTTATTTTATTGAAACTGGACATTCACAACCATCAGATATAAAAAAGGAGTTTTATCTAAAAATTCAAAAAGAAATTTTTAAAGCATTAGATGCATTAAAAATTGAAAATGGAGCTAGTCATACAGAATTTAAGTTAGATAAGCAAGGAAATATTCGTATAATAGAAATAGGAGCTAGAGGTGGAGGAGACTGTATAAGTTCTGATTTAGTTAAATTATCAACAGGATATGATTTTCTTAAGATGATAATAGATGTTTCTTGTGGCAAAAAACCAAATTTTATAAAATGTAATGATCTACAAAAAGTATATATAAAATTTATTTTTAGTCAGCAAGACTTGGAAGAATTGGAAAATATTAAAAATGATATGCATTATAAAATATATAGAATAAGTAATATGAATTTAGAAAATATTGGAAAAATAAAAGATAGTTCATCAAGAGTAGGGTATTATATTTATACAATTAATGACTAGTAAAGAAATTTTAGGAGTAATTATGCTTTTTTATAATTTAATTTGTAATATTTGGCAATTTTTTGCTAGTATTAATGATAAAATTTTTAGATATGGATGTGATTTTTCCAAATGGGAAGTTCCAAAAGAATTAGGAAGTAATTTTGAAAAAGGAAACAAATATCAACCGTCAACAGATAAATTAAGGAAAGTTTTAAAAAAATTTAATATTACAAATAATGATAGTATAATAGATATAGGTTGTGGAAAAGGAAAGGCAATGTTTTTAATGAGCAAATATAAGTTTAAGAAAATATATGGAATTGATTTATCTCAAGAACTCGTTGATATTGCCAATAGAAATTTTTCTATTTTAAAAATAAATCAATGCAAAGCTATAAAAAATGATGCTACAACTTTTAAAAATTATGATGAATTTAATTATTTTTATATTTTTAATTCATTTCCTGAAAAAATTTTTATAAAAGTTATTGAGAATATTCAAGAAAGTATAAAAAGGAAACCAAGAAAATGTATATTTATATATTTAAATCCAGTTTGTAGTGATTACCTAGAAAAAAATACAAATTTTAAAGAAATATATAAATTCAAATCAATAATTTCTTGGCTTGAATATCGTTGCTATGAGTATTCAATAAAATAGAAAGAGGAATAGAAAATAATGAAAATTAGTGTTATTATACCATGTTATAATAGTGGTACTACTATAAGAAATGTTATAATGCAAATTATTGATACTATAAATAAAAAAGACAATATAAGTTATGAAATAATAGCAGTTAATGATAAATCACCTGATAATGTGTGGGATGTTTTAAAAGAAATTTCAGCTGAGAATAATAAAGTAAAATTGATTAATTTGTTAAAAAATACCAATAAAAATGGTGCTATAATGGCGGGGATTACATATTCTAGTGGTGACTATATTGTTATTTGTGATGATGATGGACAATCTCCAGTTAAAAAGCTTTGGGAATTAATAGAACCTCTAAACTTGGAAAATGTTGATGTAACTGTGGCAGAGTATGTAGAATATCAACAAAATTTTTTTAAAAAAATTGTAACTTTTATAAATCAAAAAACTTTGGAAATAATTTGTGGAGTTCCAAAAAATATGAAATTTACAAATTTTATAGCAATCAAAAGAAATATTGTAGAGGTTATAATAAAAACTAATAATTCTAGTACATATTTAGAGGGATTATTGTTTAATATAACAAAAAATATTGAAAACGTAAAATTAAAAGAAGAAAAAAGAATTAGTGGAAAAAGTAATTTTACATTAAAAAAAATGATTAATATGTGGTTAGATGAAATGACTGAATTTTCTATAAGACCACTTAGAATATCTTCTGTTTTAGGAGCTATAACAACCTTTTTGGGTTTTATTTATGGTATTATTATTGTGTTTCAGAAAATATTTAATATTGTTACAGTTGAATGTTATAGTTCTATAATGGCTGCAATATTATTTATTGGCGGAATGATAATGATGATTTTAGGTATTATTGGTGAATATGTAGGAAGAATCTATATTAAAGTAAACCATACTCCACAGTATATAATCAAGGAAAAAATAAATTTTGAAAAGGAAAACTAACATGGAGGTGAATAGTGATAAACAAGAAATAAAAAATACAATAAAATTTGCTATAGCAGTAAATTTTATTGTTTATATTTGTGTAACATGCTTTATATGGTCAATTTCTACAGGATATGATTCCGCTCCTGATGAAGATTTGAAATATAAATTATGTAATTACTTGTGTGAACATTCTAAACTTCCACATGGTGGGGATGAAAAAATAATGGATGAAGAATGGGGAACTTCATATGCTTTTACTCCATATTTATCTTATATGATTTCATCTGTATTTATGAGAATTGTAAAAATATTTACTAATGATTTTTATAGTTTAGTTGTATCAGCTAGATTTTTTAATGTTATTTGTATAACTTTATATAGTTTTATGTGCATAAAAATTTCAATAAAATTATTTAAAGGTATATATAAATATCTTTTTATACTTCTCGCTACTCAAATACCACAGGTTTTATATCTTGGATCATATATAAATAATGATTCATTTGCTTTATTTATTATTTCTTTAATTATTTATTGCTGGATTTGTGGTGTTGAAAATGATTGGAATTATAAATATTGTATTTTTTTAGGAATTAGCTTGGGATTATGTGCATTGTCTTACTATAATGCATATGGATATATATTGTGTAGTATAATAATTTTTATTGGAAGTTGTCTAAACAAAAAAAATAAAATACAAAATATATTAAAAAAAGGAATTCTAATTTTTTTTATAGCCTTTTTAATTTCTGGTTGGTTTTTTATAAGAAATTTTATTATATATAATGGAGATTTTTTAGGACTTAGTACATCCTTTAAATATGCTGAAAAATATGCGTCTTATGAACATAAGCCTCAAAATTTAAAAAAATTAAATTCAAAAGATAATTGGAATTTATGGAAAAAAATAACTTATAAAAGTTTTATTGGATATTTTGGATATCTTTGTTTTTTGATGCCTAATAGCATTTATAATTATTTTAAGATATTATTTTTTTTAGGGATTTGTGGTTCAATTTTAAAATTAATATTAATAAAACAAAATAAAACAATAGAATCTAAAAATGAGAAATTATTTAAATTAGTATTTCTTATCTCTATAATAATACCATTTGTTTTAAGTCTATACTATTCAATAACATGTGACTTTCAGGCACAAGGAAGATATTTAATGCCTGGAATTATACCGTTTATTTATTATATAGTTGATGGAATAAGTACTTTAATGGACAAATACATAAAAAATAAAATTGTTAAGAACATAATAGTTATAATAGTATTGGGAGCTTTAATAGTTATTCCTATATACGCATATTTTAGCATAATTAGGTATATGAAAGTATAAAATTTGGAGAAAATGATTATGAAAAAAAGGGATCTTATTTTTGCTATTTTTATCTACATGATATATCCAATCTCAAGTGTATTTATGAAATATGCAACAATAGTGAATCAAAATTTTTATAAACTTGTTTTATTTTCACTTAGTATTATAACTTTAGTACTATTTTCTTTATTATATCAAAAATTATTAAAAAATATTGATTTAGTTAAATCATATATTTTTAAGAGTACTACTATTATTTGGACTATGGTTTATGGTTGTTTTATTTTTAAGGAAAAATTAAAGATTAATCATGTATTTGGAATAATAATTATAATTATAGGTATAATATTGTGCATTTATAATAAGAATGAGGGTGAAAAAGAAAAGTGAGTATAACAATATGTATTCTTTTTATGATTGTTTCAGTTTTTATTGCATCGTTTGCGCAAATTTTATTAAAAAAGGGTGCTAGAAAAATAAATATTTATATAAATAGATATACAATAAGTGCATATTTTTTTATGTTGATATCAACAATATGTTCTTATATAGGATATTATAAAATAGACCTTGCAATGTCTGGTGCACTTCAAACTTTAAGTTTTGTATTTGTACCAGTTTTAGGGTTCTTTTTATTGAAAGAGAGAATTAATAAAAAAACAATAGTTGGAATTATACTTATTATCATAGGAACAATTATTTATTGCTTATTTTAAAATTATATAATATTTATACATAAAAATAGTTATATTGTAACCTAAGAAATAAGCATAAGAAGCTATGAATTGTAACACAGAATAATTTATAGTGAAAAAATATAGGAATTAGATTATTGACTTTTTAAAAATATGGTGATAAAATACTATAAAATATAAAGAAAAAGCTATGAAAAGGACAAGATAAATATTTAAATAAAACCATTAGAGAGCAAAACATAATGCTGAAAGTTTTGTTGGAAAATAGTATGTTTATTATCACCTTTGAGCTAATTATTTGAACTAATATTAAAAGTGTAAAATAGTTCGCATTGCCTTGCGTTAAAAGGAAAAGAGTTTGAAAGAATTTCAATAAAATTAGGTGGTACCACGTAAACTAGAGTTGCACGTCCTATGCGTAGCAACTCTTTTTTATATTCTATTGAATTCATGCTTTTATATTATATAATAATTGCTTTTTTTATATAGTAGTACTGAATTTTTTATAATATAAAAAATTAACAAAAATTGAAAGGAGACCAATTATGGCAGAAAATGATGAAAAAGTAGATTATAGTAATACTTTAAATTTACCAAAAACAGATTTTCCAATGAGAGGAAATTTACCTCAAAACGAACCTAAAATTTTAGAGGAAGTATTTGAAAATAATTTATATGAAAAAATGCTTGAAAAGAATAAAGGAAATGAACCTTTTGTACTTCATGATGGACCACCATATGCGAATGGTGAAATTCATATGGGACACGCTTTAAATAAAGTTTTAAAAGATACTATTATAAGGTATAAAAACCTAAGAGGATTTTATACGCCTTATATTCCTGGTTATGATACACACGGAATGCCTACTGAAAAAAAGGCAATTGAAAAATTAGGATTAGATAGAAATAAAATACCAGTAAATGTTTTCAGAGATACTTGTAGGGATTTTACTTGTAAGTACAAAGACAATCAAACTGAAGGATTTAAACGTTTAGGAGTATTAGGTGATTGGAAAAATCCTTATATTACATATCAACCACAAATGGAAGCAAAACAAATTGGTGTTTTTGCAGATATGTATAAAAAAGGATATATTTATAAAGGTTTAAAACCAGTTTATTGGTGTACTGATTGCGAAACAGCTTTAGCTGAAGCTGAGATTGAATATAAAGATATTAATTCAATTACTGCTTATGTAAAATTTCCTGTTAAAGATAGCAAGGGATTATTTGATGAGAAAAATAGCTATGTTGTTATTTGGACAACAACTCCTTGGACATTACCTGGAAATACATTAATTGCAGTAGGAGCTGATTTTAAATATGCTGTTATTGAATCAAATGGTGAAAAACTAATTTTTGCTAAAGAGCTTGTACCAATTGTTATGGAAAAAGCAGGAATAAAAGATTATAAAATTATTTCTGAATTTGATGGTGAGAAATTAGAAGGAGTAGTTTGTCTTCACCCATTTTTAGATAGAGTATCAAAAGTTGTTCTTGGAACAGAAGATACTGTAAAAGTTGACCTTGGAACTGGTTCTGGGTGTGTACACTGTGCTCCAAGTTATGGTAAAGAAGACTATTTATTAGGATTAAAACATAATAGTGATATTATAGTTACAGTAGATGAAAAGGGAGTTCAAAGAGGCGAGGAGTCAGGACCTTTTAAAGATATGTACTATGCAAAATCAAATAAAGAAATTATAAAATGGTTAGAAAATAATAATAGATTACTTGCAAAAGAAAATGTATTGCACTCATATCCACATTGTTGGAGATGTAAAAATCCTGTTATATATAGAGCTACAAGTCAATGGTTTGCTTCAGTTGATGGATTTAGAAAAGAAACTTTAGATGCTATAAAAACAGTTAAATGGTATCCAGCATGGGGGGAAGAAAGAATTTCTAAAATGATTGAAGAAAGAAATGAATGGTGTATTTCTCGTCAACGTACTTGGGGCCTTCCAATTCCAGTATTTTATTGTAAAGATTGCCAAAAAGAATATGTGACTCCAAATAGTTTAGAAAAAGTTCAAGAAATATTTAGACAAAAAGGATCAAATGCATGGTTTGATTTATCTGAAAAAGAACTTATGCCAGAAGGAGCAAAATGTGAAAATTGTGGATGTACTGAATTTAAAAAAGGAACAGATATTATGGATGTTTGGTTTGATTCTGGTTCAACACATGAATCAGTTTTAGTTGAACGTGGAATTCCACCAGCAAATTTATATTTAGAAGGAAGTGATCAATATAGAGGTTGGTTCCAATCTTCAATTTTAACTAGTGTTGCAACAAAAGGAAAAGCACCTTATAAAGAAGTTTTAACACATGGATATACAGTTGATGAACAAGGAAGAAAAATGAGTAAGTCAGTTGGAAATGTAGTTAGCCCTAATGAAATAATAAAAGAAGCTGGAGCAGATGTATTAAGACTATGGGTTTTATCTTCAGATTATCAATCAGATGTTAGTATTTCTAAAAATATTATTAAACAAGTAACAGAAGTTTATAGAAAAATAAGAAATACTGCAAGATATATTTTAGGAAATATATATGATTATGATGTTGAAAATCCAGTTCCTTATGAAGATCTACTTGAAATTGATAAATGGGCATTAGCTAAACTTAATAAACTAATTAAAGATTGTACAAATGCTTATGATAATTATGAATTTCACACTGCATATTTATCAATAAATCAATTCTGTGTTGTTGATATGAGTTCTTTATATTTGGATATAATAAAAGATAGATTGTATACAAGTAAAGCTGATTCTATTCAAAGGCGTGCTGCTCAAACAACAATGTATGAAATTTTATCTGCTTTAGTTAGAATCTTAGCACCAATGACCTGTTTTACTGCTGAAGAAATTTGGCAATATATGCCTCATAGAAGAGATGAAAAAACAGAAAGTATAATGTTAAATTATTATCCAAAAGTAAATAGTAAATACGAAAACAATGATTTACTTTTAAAATGGAGTAGGCTAATAAAAATTAAAGATATAGTTTCAAAAAAATTAGAAGAAGCTAGAAGTAATAGACTTATAGGACTTTCTTTAGAAGCAAAAGTTAATTTATTTGCAGAAGGTGAAGAGTATGAATTTTTAAAAGATAAGCTAGATTTACTAAAAGATCTTTTTATAGTTTCTCGGTGTAACTTTAAGTGAAAATAGAAGAAATGAAGATGATGAAGTTGAGCTTGGTGTAAAGGTAGAAAAAGCTAGTGGTGAAAAATGTGATAGATGTTGGTCATATTCTGAAACAGTTGGAAAAAATAAATTATATCCGACTCTTTGTGAAAAATGTATTGAGAATTTGAAATAATTTTTGAGACTAAATATTGATTTTTACTTTCTATTATGTTAAACTATAATTCAAATAGTTAAAAAACATGGAGGAAAAATAATGGAAGTTTTAAAATATATTTTAATAGCTATGTATGTAATTGTTTGTTTAGTTCTAATTTTTTTAGTTACAAAGCAATCTAAAGAAGATGGTGGGGCATCAGGAACTGTTATGGGAGCTGCTGCTAGTAACTTTTATGAAAAAAATAAAGGAAAAACTAGAGAAGGAAAAATGAAAAAAGCTACTATTATTTTAGCAGTTGTTTTTGCAGTTTTAACTTTAACCTTGGGAATAGTTTATATTGTTTAAATATTTTATAGTTTATTAAAGAGGCTTTATATGAGGTTTTTTAAGGGACTTTTCTTAAAGAACCTCGTTTTTTGATACAATACGAAAGTATAATTTTAATATTGTATAAAAAAGGTTTTAATTGTATAGACTTATAATTAAAAAGAGAGAAATAATGAAAAAGATTGATGAAAATGAAAAGAAAATAGTTGTTGGGATTTTCCAAAAAAGTAAAAATTTTGGATTTGTTGTTCCTGACGATAAAAAATATGGTACAGATATTTTTATTTCTAAAAGCAACTGGAAAAATGCTAGAAATAACGATAAAGTTGTTGTAAAAATAATAGGTTATCCAAAAAATAAAAAAAGTATAGAAGGTAAAATAATCGAAGTTCTTGGTAATAAAAATTCAGCAGGAATTGATATACTAAGTATAATTAAAGAATTTAACCTTCCTATTGAATTTCCAATTGATGTTATAGAGGAAGCAAAACAAATATCACAAGAAATAAATGAAAACCAGACAAAAAATAGAAAAGATTTTAGAAATTCATACCCAATTTTTACAATTGATGGAGAAGATGCAAAAGATTTAGATGATGCTGTATCTGTGAGAAAAACAGAAAACGGAACATTTCTTTTAGATGTTCATATTGCTGATGTAAGTAATTATGTATTTTCTGGTAGTAGCATAGATAGAGAAGCAATTTATAGAGGAACAAGTGTATATATTTTAGATAGAGTAATCCCAATGCTTCCTATTGAACTTTCTAACGGTATTTGTTCGTTAAATGCTGGGAAGGATAGATTAGCTCTTTCTTGTATAATGGAAATAAATAAAGAAGGAAAAGTTATTTCTTCAGATGTATGTAAGTCAGTAATAAAAGTTACTGAGAGGATGAATTATCATGATGTATATAAGATAATAACTGAAGCTGATGAAAGTGTTTTGAAAAAATATGAAAAGTATATTTCATGTTTTAAAGATATGGAAGAGTTGGCTCTTATTTTAAAAAAAAGACGTATGAAATATGGTTATTTAAATCTTGATATACCGGAAAGTAAGATTACACTTGATAAAAATGGAAGAGCAATTTCAGTTGAAAAATATGATATTAATTTTGCAAATGAAATAATAGAACAATTTATGTTAACAGCTAATGAAACAATTGCTGAAAAGTTTTATTGGTTAGAATCACCTTTTATTTATAGAGTTCATGAAGAACCAGATATAGATAAAATAAAAGAAACAAATAGATTTTTATATAATCTCGGATATAAGATAAAGGTAAATAAAGATAATATAAACCCAAAAGCTTTTGCAGAAGTTTTAGATAAAATTAAGGGAACAGAGTATGAAAAAGTTATTTCTACTATTATTTTAAGAACCTTGAAAGTTGCTAGATATGAAGCAGAAAACAAAGGTCATTTTGGAATAGCTAGTAAATTCTATTGTCATTTTACTTCACCAATTAGGAGATATCCAGATCTTTTTATACACAGAGTTATTTCAAGATATTTAGAAGAAGGATATAATATTTCAGATAAAGAAAAAGAAAAATTAATTAAAAAAGCTATAAAGTATTCTGAAAGTTCATCAGAAATGGAAAGACAAGCTGTTAAAGCTGAAAGAGAAGCAGAAGATTTAAAAAAAGCTGAGTTTATGGAAGATAAAATTGGAAATGAATATGATGGAATTATTTCTTCAGTTACATCTTTTGGAATGTTTGTTGAGCTTGAAAGTACTATTGAAGGATTAATTAGATTTGAAAATATGGGATCAAATGAATATTATATTTATGATGAAGAAAGAAAAACTTTAACTGGAGAAAAAACAAACAGAGTTTTTAAAATTGGAGATAAGATTAGAATAAGAGTAATTGATGCAAATAAACAACTTAGAAAAATTAATTTTGAATTAATTTAAAGTTTAGATAAAATTAATTATAATAGGCTTTATATATTCTCATTTCGTGTCATATTTCCGTTTTTAATATTATATATATTTCAGCTTTTAATGAATTTAAATAAGATGTGAATTGTAATAAAGAATTTAAGAATAAAATATTAAAAGATTACTATACTATTATTTAATTTTATAATATTAAATATGGAGGAATATACTATATGGGGGATTATAATATTAAAAAAAATGTAGCATTATTAGTTATAGATATGCAAAATGCATATTTACCTGGGAATGAATGGGAATGTAATAAAATATTAAAAGTAGTAAAAAATATTGAGGAAAAAATAAAAGAATTTCCATTAAATCAAATTTTTTTTACAAAATATATTGCGTCTGAAAATCCAAAAGGAGTTTGGAAAGAATACAATAATGTGTATTCAGAAATAAATTCTAATGAAAATTTAAATGATTATATTAAAGAAATAAAAAAATATATAACTAAAAACAACTCATTTATTAAATCTGAATATTCAAGTTTAAGTAATCTAAAACTGAAAAATAAATTAAACGAATATGAGATTATATATGTAACTGGTGTAGTTGCTGAATGTTGTGTATTATCAACTATATTTGATTTAATTGATATGGGTAAAAAGATTATTTATTGTAAAGAAGCTATTGCTGGACAAAAGGAAGAAAAAGAGAAGGCTGTAATTGAAGTTTTAAAAGCGTTATCTCCATTGCATATAATATTTAAGTAAATAATTTTTTAAAAAAGACTGAAAAATATATATTTATAATATAATAATTATGATGTAATAGTAATTTAATTTTTTTATACCTGTTTTAAAAATATATTATAGAAAAGGAAGAATAAATAAAAGTGAAGAAAAATGAAGAAATAATTGTAGAAGTTATTGATAATGGAATATATGGTGAAGGAATTGCTAAGGTTGACGCTATTCCTATTTTTGTACCAAATGTTTTAATTGGTGAGAAGGTTAAGATTAAAATAATTAAAGTTTTATCATCTTATGCAGTTGGAAAGGCAATCGAAATAATAGAACAATCTAGTGATAGAGTAATTCCTGATTGTAGTACATATTTTAGATGTGGGGGATGTAATTTAAGACATTGCAATTATGAATCAACTATTAAAATGAAAATAAAATCAGTTCAAAATACTTTATCAAAAGCTATAGGAAAAAATATAAAAGTTGATGAAGTAATAAAAATGGAAGAACCTTATTATTATAGAAATAAATTACAATATCCATTAGGTTTGGATAAAGATGGAAAATCTGTTATGGGTGTTTATGCACAAAGAAGTCATATTATAATTCCTACAGAACATTGTAAAATTCAAGATAAACTTAGTCAAAAAATAGCAAATTATATACTTAAATTTATTAAAAACAATTGTATTCCAGTTTATAACGAGGAAAATTTAAAAGGTAGTCTTAGACATTTAATTATAAGAATAGGAAAAAAGACAAATGAAGTTATGATAACTTTAGTTACTAATACACAAAATATTTATAAAGAAAAGGAGCTTATTGAAGCTGTTGTAAAAGAATTTAAGGAAGTAAAAACAATAGTCAAAAATATTAATTCAAAAAACACAAATGTTATATTAGGTGATAAAACAGAGATTTTATATGGTGATGGGTATATATACGATTATTTAGGAAAAAAGAAATTTAAAATTTCTCCAAGGTCTTTTTATCAAATAAATCCAATTCAAACAGAAAAACTATATTGTAAAGCGATAGAATATGCAAATCTTACTGGAAAGGAAACTGTTTTTGATTTGTATTGTGGAATTGGAACAATAGGAATTTTTGCGTCAGATAGAGCTAAAAAAATATATGGTATAGAAACTATTTCTGAAGCGATAGAAGATGCAAAAGAAAATTCTAGAATTAACGGAATCGAAAATACTGAATTTTTCGTTGGTGATGTTGAAAAGGTTTTACCAGAAATTATTAAGGATAGAAATTTATCAGCAGATGTTATTTTTATTGATCCTCCAAGGAAGGGGTGTGAAAAAAAAGCAATTGATACATTTTTAAAAATTGCACCTAAAAGGCTTGTTTATGTAAGTTGTAATCCAGCTACACTTGGACGTGATATAAAACTCCTTGAGGAAAAATATGAATTATTGAAGCTTACAATTTGTGATATGTTTTGTTTTACAAGCCATATTGAGTGCGTAGCGGTGCTATCTCTAAAATAAATCCTGTAATAATTGAATTTGTAAGTAAAGAAGACATGTCGAAAAAGATAGAAAAAATAAAAATAAAGCTAAAAATTCAAAATTTAATGATGTTTTAGTAAAATTTATGTTTAACCTAGAATGTGGGAACATAAATAAAGGAGTTGTCAAAGATATATGAAAGGTAAAAATTTAATTGTTAGAAGTACTAGTGCAGAATTTTTAATATTTGAAATGCAAAAAAAAAGAAAAAGGAATTGAAGTTAGATTTGAAGATGGCGATTTATGGTTAACTCAAAAAGCATTAGGTGAGTTATACGATACATCGAAGCAAGATATAAGTTATCATATTGGAAATATTTTCAATGATTTTGAATTAGATGAAAACTCAGTTGTCAAAAAATATTTGACAACTGCTTCAGATGGAAAAAAATATAATACCAATTATTATAATTTGGATGCTATAATATCAGTTGGTTATAGAGTAAATACAGACAGAGCCATTCAATTTAGAAGATGGGCAACAAATGTATTAAAACAGTTCGCTAAAAAAGGATATATCATTGATAAGAAAAGAATGGAAAATGGAACATTCTTTGATGAAGATTATTTTGAAGAATTGCTTGCTGAAATTAGAGAAATAAGATTAAGTGAAAGAAGATTTTATCAAAAGATAACAGATATATATACAACAGCAATTGATTACGATAGTAAGTCTCCAATTACTATTAATTTCTTTAAAAAGGTTCAAAACAAAATGCATTATGCTGTATCACATCAAACTGCAGCAGAAATTATTTATAATAGAGCAGATAGTGAAAAAGAACATATGGGATTAACTTCATGGAAGCATTCTCCAGATGGAAAAATTTTAGAAACAGATGTAGTAATTGCAAAAAACTATTTAAGCAAAGAAGAACTAGAAGATTTAGAAAGAATAGTTAATGCTTTTTTGGAACTCGCTGAAGGAAGAGCTAAAAGACAAATTCCAATGACAATGGAAGATTGGGCTAATAGAATTGATAAATATTTATTATCAGACGATAGAGATATATTAAAAGATGCAGGAAAAATTTCTATGGAGATTGCAAAAGATAAGGCATTAACAGAATTTAGTAAATACAGGGTTAAACAAGATAAGCTTTATCAATCTGATTTTGATAAATTACTAGAAAGCAGTAACGAAAATTAATGAAAAGGGGAAGAAAATGAAAAAAGCATATGTAACTTATAATGAGTTTAATGAAGAAGCAAAGAAAATTCTAAAAAACGCTGAAATAGAATTAACAATTAATGATTCTAATCATAGACCTAGTGGAGATGAATTAATTTCGATATTAGAAAACTATGACATTATAATTATAGGGATATTTTCTAGGTTAAAGGCAGATATGCTTGAACATATTAAAACTCCAAAGATTATAGCTACTGTTTCCGTTGGACTTGATCATATAGATAAAAGTTTCTTTGAATCACCTTTAGTAGAAATAGTAAATATTAAAACTGCAAATGCTATATCAGTTGCAGAACATATATTTAGCTTAATTTTAAATCTAAATAAAAGAGTATATGAATCAAATAGATTAGTATTAGACGGAAATGGGCATAGGAATAATCTACATGAAAGACCAGAAGAGATTTCAGGAAAAACATTAGGATTAATTGGATGTGGTAATATAACTAAAGAGGTTATAAAAATAGCAAAGGTTTTTAATATGAACATAAAATGCTATACAAAAAATCCAGATAAGCATAAAGATATGTTAGAAAATAGAGTAGAATTTTTAACATTAGATGAAGTATTAAAAAACAGTGATATTATTAATGTTAGTATACCATTAACAGAAGAAACAAATAATTTGATTTCTGAAGAAAAAATTAAATTAATGAAATATACAGCTACTTTTATTAATACAGCTAGAGCAGAGGTTGTAGATACAAAAGCTTTAATTGAATATGCTGATTTACATGATACATTCTATGTCGGTTTAGATATTGATTTAGATAGATATAAAGACTTATTTAATAAATATAGAAATAATGTGATAGTTACACCACATACAGCAGGAATATCAAAACAGGCAATAAATAGAATGGATTTAGAGGTAGCTAATAAAATAATAACACTATGTTCCTAAGCAATATATAAGCATATAAAACTATGTTCTTATGCGACATACCAGTCATATTGAGTGCGTAGCTGTTCTTAAATTGAAGGAAAGTACCAAAAAAATAAATAAAAATTGACATATCAACGGTCAATAAAAAAAAGAAGAAAAAATATGAAAAATTTAATAATTAAGTAAAAATTTTGAACATAAAAAGATAAATGTTGTATGGGGTGACACGTCAACCTACACAACATATAAAAATTTATAAATATTTTTTAACGCTAGAAAATCCCTCTGCGTCAGAGGGATTTTTAGCGTTTATAAACGAACTAACCACATTCTAATGTGCAACATTAAATGTAGTAATATTATATGCAAAAAAATATAAATTATTACAAAAAGCAAAGACTAGGTTAGACCTAGCCTTTGAAAAAGAACTTCCACATCTTACGATGTGCAACAATTAAATGTAATTATATTATAAAGCATTTTTTGACAAGAGTCAAGATTTTACGGAGTTTTAATTGTCAAAAGTATAATATTTTTTTAGTGCCAATAAAATGTTATTATATTCATCTTTAGAAAGATGGGCAATTTTTTTATTATAAAAGAAGGGCTCTCTAATTCTTTTATAACTAAAATTACTCATTGATTCTAATTTTGCAGTACTACAAGGTATAGATGTTATATCGCAATGAAAGTAATATTTATCATTGTAACATTTACTACTTAATGGAATAACAGTCCACATTTTTTTATCAGAAGATGAACGCCATAAGATAGCTGGTCTTAATTTTCTTAATTCGGAACCTATATTCTGTCCAAAGTCAACCCAACAAATTGAACATGGTTTTAAATTAGAAATATTATTAGTAGAAGAATCTAATAATATTTTATCGTAATACCATTTTAGATATTTGATTTTTTCAATATTTTTGAAGTCTATTTGTTTACCTAATTTTTGCATTAAAGATTCTTTTAATAGTTTTAATATATCAAAGAAGTCCTTATTTGTTACTTTTAAAAACTTTCCTTTAATATACACCAACCCGTTTAATATTCTTTTTGTTATATTCTTGCAAATTATTAATATCAACAAATCTATTTATAGATTTTACATATGTTAGTTCTTTAGATTCTGTTGCATAGATTGTTAAGCCAACATAATGGTTTGCTGAAATGTTATAGATGATTAAGATATGTTTTTTTATACTATTTTGAATTACCTCATAAATGTTTTGTGCATATATATCCAAATTAAAACCTCCTTGCATAATAAAATATATTTTAAGTATTTTATCATATTTTAAATTATAAATCAACACATTTGTTCGCAAAAACAAAAATGTTTTGTATGTTGTAAAGTACGAAGGTTTATGATATTATTTTAGGTAATAATTAAATACTATATAGATAATATATAAGGGAGAAGTTGAATGTTTATCAGATGAATATAGAATGAACTTAAGATCAGAATATAGAAAAAATAATATGAATTTTAAAAATATAAATAGTATTCAACAATTAAATTTTTTGAGTTTAAAAATGTGTTATAATATGAATTGCAACCGAAAATTGACAAAAAACAACCGAAAATTGGTAGTATGCAACCAGTATAATAGATATAATTTGAAGCAAGAAAGGAGGAAATTGAGATGAAGTTATCAGATAATATTAAATTTATTAGAAAAGAGAATAACTTATCACAAGAACAACTTGCAGAACAATTAGGA
>JAFXMI010000003.1 GCA_017530505.1 Clostridia bacterium
GGAACAACAAATCCTTATAATACCACGCTAGGTGCAAAAGCAAGTACAACAGGAAATGTATATGGAGTTTATGATATGTCTGGAGGAGCTTTTGAATATGTAGCAGTATTTAATAATAGAGATAAATATGATAGAGTTACATCTTATGGATGGAGTGGACTAACTACAAATTCTGCAAGTGATAAATATGCAACAAAATACTTAAATACAACTTCAAATGATTGTGGAAACAATATAATTTATAAATACGGAAAAATAGGAGATGCAACAAAAGAAGTTAATAAAGGTGGAGCATATGCTTTAAGTAATACAAGCTCATATGACAACTGGTTTGGAGACACCCCTATCCTTTGCTACTGGGATGGCACGTTTGTCGCACGCGGGGGCTTTTACAATAAAGGAGCTAGTGCGGGTGTGTTCTATTCGATCGACCACCATGGTTATGGCTATAGCTACGGTTCGTTCCGTGTGGTGCTTTGTCCGTAGGACTTTGAGACTTTTCTTGGGGCTTTGCTAACTTTATTTTAAACTTACTCGAAAAGTTCTCTTGCATAAAACAAAACTATATGCTATAATTTTTTTGAATAAAACATAAGAGGAAAAATAAATGAGCGAATTTTTTGCAATAGTATGTATTTTGTTTTTGGTTATTATATTCTTAACTTTACTTTCTGTTTTGCAAATAAAAATGGCGGGAATGCAGGTTAAAGATTTTTGGTCTTTTATAAAAGCAAATGAAACTTTAGATAAATTATATGCTTTTTCAATTAAATACGATAAATTATCTCCACAACAACAGGTTATATTTTTATCAGAAGCAGAGAAAATTTTTGATGCATTTTCTAAAGTTCCTGATGCTCTTTGGGAAGAAGAGTATACGAAATATATGGAAATTTTAAACAAATATAAAGATATAAAAATATTAAGATGGGAAACAAAATAAGCTACTTTACTTAAAATAAATAAGTAATAGTAGCTTATTTTATATAATAAGAAATAAATACTAATATATTGTATAAAATTGCTTTGCACTAAGTATTACGTAGAATTATTTTAAAAAATTCGTTTTTGAACAAATTTATGGAGTTATTCTTATATTAATTTAACTAATAATCTAAATTAATAGATTAATATAATGTACTACAAATTAATTATACTTTTGATTTGTTCGATTTGTTCTTAAATTTCAATTTTTGGGTTGTAGGTTTCTAACCAATAATTTACTTGAATTAGATATGCCATAAGTTGTGGACCAGTCATTAACTGTCCAAACCATGGCCTTGAAAAAGCAGAGCCGTCAGTTGATATAATTTCTTTTATATATTCTGTGTTTAATAAATTGTGAATAGGTGAAGAAGGTTCATTAATTATTTTTGATAGTTCTTCTTTTACTGAATTTAAGTAACTAGGATTATGTGTTTTTGGATACGGACTTTTTTTTCTGTAAACTATTTCTTCTGGCAAAAATTCTTCTACACAGTAACGAAGTAATCCTTTTTCTCTTCCTTTATAGGCTTTCATTTCCCATGGAATATTCCATAAGTATTCTACAATTCTATAATCACAAAATGGAACTCTTACTTCAAAACCTTCTGTCATAGCCATTCTATCTGTTCTGTCTAATAGTGTTTGCATAAACCAATTTGAAGTTAAATAAATTAGTTTTCTAGAATTAATTGTTTCTTTAGAATCTAATGGTGAATAGTTTACTTTTCCTATACTTTCAAAATATTTTTTATCTATATACTCTTTTAAATTAATTTTTTGAGAAATCTCTGGATTTAAAAGTTTTTGTCTTTCATCGATTGCAAGCGACCAAGGGAAAGTATTTGAATTTAAAGAATCATCTCTAAAATACCAAGGATACCCACCAAATATTTCATCTGAACATTCACCCGATAAAGCAACTTTAACATCTTTTTTTACTTCCCTAAAAAATAACATATATGATGAGTCTACATCAGCCATACCAGGGAAATCTCTTGCTATAACACTATTTCCTAGTTCATTTAATAAATCTGGAGTATCAAGAATAATCCTTTTATGATTAGTACCGAAATTTTTCTACCATAAGTTCTATATATTTATTATCTAAATCAGGCTGAAAATCGTTTTTTACAAAGTTTTTTTCTTGATCTTTATAATCAACCGAAAATGTATTTATTTTTTCACCAAATTCTTTTTTATAATAATTTGCGGCGATTGCTGTAATTATACTAGAATCCAACCCACCAGATAAAAGAGTACCTAATGGTACATCAGATATTAATTGTCTTTCAACAGAGTCTTTTATTAAGAATCTAATTTTTTCACAGGTTGTATCAAAATCATCTTCATGAGGCTTTGTTTCTAAATGCCAATACTCTTTTTTATAAAGTCCATTTTTATTTATTATCATATAATTTGCTGGCTCTAATTCAAAAATTCCTTTAAAAGGTGTACAACCTGGAGAATGTGCTGGACCTACACCAAATAATTCATTTATTCCAGTTTTATCTAATATTGGCTTAAAATTTGGAAAAGCAAGAATTGATTTGATTTCAGAGGCAAATATTAAATTATTTTCAAATTTAGAATAATATAAAGGTTTTATTCCAAATTGATCTCTAGCAATAAATAGTTCCTCGTTTTTAGAATTCCATATTGCAAATCCAAAAATTCCATTTAAATATTTACAAACATTTTCTCCATAATGAATAAAGCTTTTTAGTAAAACTTCAGTATCCGAATACCCTTTAAAAATAAATCCATTTTTTTTAAGTGTTTCTCTAAGCTCTTTTGTATTGTATAATTGTCCATTGTAAACTATAACATATTCTGTCCCAAAAACATTAAATCTCATCGGTTGTTTACCATTTTCAATATCTAATATTGAAAGTCTCTTGTGACCGAAGAGCAATATGATTTGAAAAGAAAAAGCCTTCTTCATCTGGACCACGTTTTTCTAGAGTTTTACACATCTCATTTAAACAAGAAAAAGAATCTTGTAAATTATTTTCAAAACTTAAATAACCACATATTCCACACATAAAAATCTCCTTATAAAATAAAATTTAATTAATTATATGCATAAAAGTATAAAATATTTCATAGAATTTTTTTTATTTATAATTATTGAAACTGTAAGGCTGTGAACTGTAACATAAGGCTAAAGATTTGAGAAAAATTCTTATAAAAATATTTGATAAATGTTTAAAAATATATTATAATAGGTTTAATATTTTAAATTTATTGAGTAAAAAGAAAGATTTAAGAAGAAATGTCAGATAAACAAAATAAAATTAGAAATTTTAGTATAATTGCACATATAGATCATGGAAAATCAACTTTAGCTGATAGAATTATAGAAATGACAGGTGTTTTGTCGTCTAGAGAAATGGAATCTCAAGTTCTTGATAATATGGATATTGAAAGGGAAAGAGGAATTACTATAAAATCTCAAGCAGTAAAAATGAACTATACTTCAAAAGATGGTAATACCTATGAGTTTAATCTTATAGATACTCCTGGACATGTTGATTTTAACTATGAGGTATCAAGGAGTTTAGCCGCTTGTGAAGGAGCAATTTTAGTTGTTGATTCTACACAAGGCGTTGAGGCTCAAACACTTGCTAATGTTTATTTAGCTTTAGAAGGAAACCTTGAAATTTTGCCAGTAATCAACAAAGTAGATTTGCCAAATGCTAGGCCAGATAAAGTAAAAAAGGAAATTGAAGATGTAATTGGAATTCCGGCAATGGATGCTCCATGTATTTCAGCAAAAACAGGATTAAATGTTAAAGATGTTTTAGAAAGAATAATTACTGATATACCAGCCCCTTTGGGAGATGAAAATTCTAATTTACAAGCATTAATTTTTGATTCTGTATACGATAATTATAAAGGTGCTTTAAGTTATGTTAGAATAAAAAATGGTAAAGTTACAGCAGGTGACGAAATATTATTTATGGCAACAAAAAAAGTTTTTACAGTTATAGAGGTAGGATATTTTGGAGCTGGGGAATATATTCCAACAAAAATATTGGAAGCAGGAGATGTAGGATATATTGCTGCTAGTGTAAAAACTGTGTCAGATTTACATGTTGGAGATACAATTACATTAAAAGACAATCCTGCTATTGAGGCTTTACCTGGATATAAACAAGCTAATTCAATGGTTTATTGTGGGATGTATCCTTTAGATGGAAGTCAATATGAGCTTTTAAAAGATGCTTTAGAAAAATTAAAATTAAATGATGCTGCTTTAAACTATGAACCAGAAACATCAGTGGCTTTAGGCTTTGGCTTTAGATGTGGATTTTTAGGTTTATTACATTTAGAGATAATTATTGAAAGATTAGAAAGAGAATTTTCATTAGGGTTAATTACAACAGCACCATCTGTTATTTATAAAGTTACAAAAACTTCTGGAGAAGAGATAGAACTATATAATCCAATTGATTTACCACCATCTACAGAAACAAAATATATTGAAGAACCAATTATGAAAGTAGAAATAATGATTCCAAAAGAGTTTGTTGGAAATGTTATGGAGATTTGCCAAAATAGGCGTGGAACTTATATTGATATGAAGTATTTAGATGAAAATAGAGTTACTATTGAATATGATCTTCCACTTAATGAAATTATATATGACTTTTTTGATACAATAAAATCCAAAACAAAAGGTTATGCTTCTGTAAATTATGAGTTTAAAGAATATAGAAAATCAGATCTTATAAAATTAGATTTGCATATTAATAACGAACCAGTGGATGCCCTTTCTTTTATTGTCCATAAGGATTCAGCTTATGATAGAGGAAGAAAGATGGCAGAAAAACTAAAAAAAGTAATTCCGAGACAATTATTTGAAGTTCCAATTCAAGCAGTAGTTGGTGGAAAAATAATTGCTAGAGAAACAATTTCTGCTATGAGAAAAGATGTACTCGCTAAATGTTATGGAGGAGATATTTCTAGAAAAAAGAAGTTACTAGAAAAACAAAAAAAAGGGAAAAAGAAGATGCGACAAATAGGTAATGTTGAAATTCCTCAAGAAGCATTTTTATCTGTATTAAAGTTAAATGAAGAAGACTAATTTTTAAGTTAAACATTTTAAATAAATTAAGAAAGGGAAAAAATAATATGAGAGAAAGCTATAGAAACAAGAGAAATAGACAAGTTAGAATTTCTAAAGATAAACAGGAAAGAAAGGAAGAAAGAAGAATAGAAGAGAGAAGAAAAAATGAGCGTAGAAGAGAAGAAAGAAGAAAAGAAAATACAAAAGTAGAACTAGAAAAAAGAGTATGCGAAAGAAGAAGCAAGGATAGAAGGATAATAAATCGTAGAGAAGAAGATAGAATTTTTGAAGAAAATTCTTATGAGGATGTTATTGCTGGAAGGAATTCAGTTATTGAGCTACTAAAATCCTCTAAAGATATTAACAAAATTTTTATTGAAAGAGGAGAAAGACATGGTTCAATTAATGAAATTATTGCACGAGCTAAGAAAGAAAAAATAGTTATAGTAGAAACTGAAAGAGCTAAACTAGATCAGATGGCCGAAAATCATCAAGGAGTTGTTGCAATAGTTCCACCGTTTAATTATTCTGAATTAGAAGATATTTTAGATTTAGCCAAAGAAAAAGGAGAAGATCCATTTCTAATTATTTTAGATGGAATAGAAGATCCACATAATTTAGGTTCAATAATAAGAACTGCTGAAACAGCTGGGGTACATGGAGTTATTATTCCAAAAAGAAGAACAGTAACTGTAAATTCTACTGTTGTTAAAGCTTCTGCTGGTGCTACAGCATACGTAAAGGTTGCTAGAGTAACAAATATAAATGAAGCAATCAGAAAGCTAAAAGATTTTGGACTATGGATTATTGGGACAGATGGTAAAGCAAAAACGGAATATTATAATCAGGATTTAAAAGGTCCTATTGCTATTATAATTGGAAGTGAAGGCTTTGGAATGAGTAAACTTGTAAAAGAAAATGCAGATATACTAATTAAAATTCCTATGCAAGGGAATATTAATTCATTAAATGCTTCAGTATCTGCAGGTATTGTAATGTTTGAAGCTCTAAAACAAAGAAATGCATAAAAAATTTGTAAAATTTTAAATAAAATTATTGATTTTTAAGAAATAAAATGATAAAATAAGTTTGTTGAAAGATTACGAATTTTAACAGATAAAAAAAAACCCATTTTTTATCTGTTTTATTTTTTTTATGGGATGGAAGGAGTATAAAATGAGTACGAAGTATATCTTTATAACAGGAGGAGTTGTATCAGGATTAGGAAAAGGGATTACTGCAGCATCTCTAGGTAGGTTACTTAAAAATAGAGGGTATAAAGTAATTAATCAAAAGTTCGATCCTTATATTAATGTTGATCCGGGAACAATGAGTCCTTTTGAACATGGTGAGGTTTTTGTTACAGATGATGGTGCTGAAACTGATCTTGATCTAGGACATTACGAAAGATTTACTGATGTCAATTTAACTAAAAATTGTAGTATAACTTCTGGAAAAATTTATTTAAATGTTTTAAATAAAGAAAGAAGAGGAGATTATTTAGGAAAGACTGTTCAAGTTATTCCTCATATTACAAATGAAATAAAAGATAATATATATAGTTTTGAAGATTCTGATATAGATATTGTAATTACAGAACTTGGTGGAACTGTTGGCGATATTGAAAGTTTAGCTTTTATTGAGGCAATTAGACAAGTTGGATTAGAGAAAGCTCAAGAAGATGTTATGTATATTCATGTTACTCTACTCCCATTTATTTCTGGTTCTTGTGAATTAAAATCTAAACCAACACAACACTCAGTAAAAGAATTACAATCTTTTGGTATAAAACCAGATATATTAGTTTGTAGAAGTGAACTAGAAATCCCAATAGAAATAAGAGATAAGATAGCTTTATTTTGTAATGTGAAAAAAGAAAACGTTATAGCAAATTTAACTGCTAAAAATTTATATGAAGTTCCTTTACTTTTAGAAAAAGAAGGACTTGCAGTTCAAGTATGTAAACATTTACATTTAGACAAAGTACAAGCAAATAACAAAGCTTGGGAAGATATGATTAGTAAATTAGAAGTTTTAAATGGTACAGTTAAAATTGCATTGGTTGGAAAATATATGCAACTTCAAGATTCTTATCTTTCAGTAGCAGAAAGTTTAAGACATGGTGGATATGAAAATGGAGTTAATGTTGATATTTCTTTTATAGATTCTGAAACTGTCACCCCTGAATCTGTTAATAAAGTTTTAAGTGGATATAATGGCATTTTAGTACCAGGGGGATTTGGAAATAGAGGAATTGAGGGAAAAATTTTAGCAGTAAAATATGCAAGAGAAAATAAAATTCCTTTCCTAGGAATTTGTCTTGGAATGCAAATGGCAGTTGTTGAATTTTGTAGAGATGTACTTGGACTATCTGATGCAAATTCAGCTGAATTTAGTTCTATAACAAAAAATCCTGTAATACATATAATGGAAACCCAAAAGTTAGTAACTAAAAAAGGTGGAACAATGAGACTTGGAGCTTATCCATGTAAGATAAAAAAAGATACTTTAGCTTATCAAATATATGGAGAAGAAATGATTTCTGAAAGACATCGTCACAGATTTGAGTATAATAATGATTATAAAGAAAAATTGGAAAAAGCTGGACTTAAATGTTCCGGGACATCACCTGATGGAACTTTAGTAGAAATTGTTGAAAATATCAATCATCCTTTTTTTATTGGTGTTCAATTTCACCCTGAATTTAAATCTAGACCTGATAGACCAGCTCCACTTTTTAGAGAATTTATTAAAGCTTCAAAAGAAAATATAAAATAAATAGTCTAAGCAAATTAAATAAATTGAAAAGTGGAAACTATAGTTTAAATGAAAATATCTTAAATTTTAATTTTTTAAAACAATTGGGGAGGACAAATGAAGTTTGGAAAACTAACTAAAAGTGCAGATTTATCACATATAATAGAATGTGACCTGCAAGATGATATTTTATTTAGAAAAATGCCAGATGAGATTTTAGATAAAAAAACTGTAAAATTAAAAGAAGGACAATATGCAATTCTTTACAAAGCAGGTAAAATATATGATGCTATACATAAAAAAGGAATATATGAAATAGAAGCCACTAAACAAGCAAAAACAAGAAAAGAAATGGAAAAATGGAGAGGATTTGTTCCACCAAAGCCAGATAATTCAAAACTTTGTGTTATTTTTTTTAATTTAAATGAAATAAAAAATAATAATTTTAATATTACAAAACCGATTCAATATGTAGATTTTACAAAAGAAGAACCCTTGAAAGCTATTTTTACATGTACTCGGAAAATTTAATTTTAGAATTTCAGATCCATACTTGTTTTTTTCAAGAGTATATGGAGTTAGAGAACATTATTCAAAGCTCGAATTAATAGAACAAATTAGGAAAAATGCAATTAATTCAATTAAAAAGGGAATAAATGAGCTTTCAAGTGAATACAAATTATCAATAGAGCTTGTAAAAACTAAAACTAGTGAGCTTGAAATAAAAGTTAAAGAAAATGAGTATGATTTGAAACTAAAAATGAGAGGTATTTCGATAACTTATTTTGAGATTACAGAACTTGATATTGAAGCTGATAAAAAAGATAAAGTAAAGGGAAATGCTGTTATTTTAAAAAGATTAGATTCTGTTTTAAATAAAATAAAATCTAATAAAAAAATAATAGACAAAGATACTGTTAAACTTGAACTAAATGAAAATGGTGAGATTATTTATAAAAGTAATATTGGAATATGTGCAAGATGTGGGAATTTATTAGAACGTGATAGTAAATATTGCATAATTTGTGGTGTAAAAATTTAAAAAAAGTATTGACAATTAGAAAAAATGGGTGTATATTATTAGCAGTCAAGAAAAACGACTGCTAATATTTATTATAGGAGGTATTAAAAATGATAAAACCATTAGGCGATAAAGTTTTAATAAAGATGATAGAAGCAGAAAAAACTACTAAGGGTGGAATTATTTTATCATCAAATTCTGGTGAAAAGCCACAAATAGCTGAGGTTGTTGAAGTAGGACCTGGAATAGAATTAGATGGTGAAAAAGTTAAAATGGAAGTAAAAAAAGGTGATAAAGTAATTACAAGTAAGTATTCTGGAACAGAGGTAAAATATGAAGAGCAAGAATATATTATAGTTAAGCAAGCAGATATACTTGCAATAGTTGAGTAATAAAAAAGAAAGGAAGATGATTTTTATGGCAAAAGATATTAAATATGGCGAAGATGCTAGAAAAAGTTTATTAGAAGGAGTAAATAAATTAGCTGATACAGTTAAAGTTACGCTTGGACCAAAAGGAAGAAATGTAGTATTAGATAAATCTTTTGGTGCTCCACTTATTACAAATGATGGAGTAACTATAGCAAAAGAAATTGAATTAGAAAATCCATTTGAGAATATGGGAGCTTCTTTAGTTAAAGAAGTTTCTACTAAAACTAATGATATTGCTGGAGATGGTACTACTACAGCTACTGTTTTAGCTCAAACTATGTTACAAGAAGGAATAAAAAATGTTGCTGCAGGAGGAGATGTTTTAGCAATAAAAAGAGGAATGGATAAAGCTACTCAAACAGCAGTAGAAGCTCTACAAAAAATTAGTAGTCCAATTAATGGAAAAGAAGATATAGCAAGAGTTGCAAGTATTTCTGCTAATAATGCTGAAATAGGAAGTTTAATTGCAGATGCAATGGAAAAGGTTTCTAAAGATGGAGTAATTACTATTGAAGAGTCAAAAACATCTTCAACAGAAGTAAATGTTGTTGAAGGAATGCAATTTGATAAAGGATATGTTTCTCCATATATGGTAACAGATACTGATAAAATGGAAGCAG
Source organism: Clostridia bacterium (assembly GCA_017530505.1). Lineage (GTDB taxonomy): Bacteria > Bacillota > Clostridia > TANB77 > CAG-508 > Scatovivens. Next base: position 9,886 of record JAFXMI010000003.1, read on the forward strand.
TTATGGATAATCCATATATATTAATTACTGATAAAAAAATATCAAATATTCAAGAAATATTACCATTACTTGAAGAATTATCACAAAGTGGTGGAAAAATGGTAATTATTGCTGATGATGTTGAATCAGAAGCTTTATCTACTTTAATTTTAAACAAATTAAGAGGAGTATTAAATATTGTTGCTGTTAAAGCTCCTGGATTTGGTGATAGAAGAAAAGATATGTTACAAGATATTGCTGTTTTAACTGGTGGAGAAGTTATTACATCTGATTTAGGGTTAGAATTGAAAGATACTAAACTAAATCAACTTGGAAAAGCTAAACAGGTAAAAGTTACAAAGGAAAATACTATTATTGTTGATGGAGCTGGAGATAAAGCTAAAATTTCAGATAGAATTTCTCATATTAGAAGAGCTTTAGAAAACGAGCAAGGAAGTTATGAAAAAGAAAAATTACAAGAACGATTAGCCAAACTTGCTGGTGGAGTAGCTGTTATTGAAGTAGGTGCTGCAACAGAAATTGAAATGAAGGAGAAGAAATTAAGAATAGAAGATGCTTTATCTGCAACAAAAGCTGCTGTAGAAGAAGGAATTCTTCCTGGTGGAGGAACTGCTTATGTTAATGTAATTCCTGAAGTAGCAAAATTATTAGACATAGTTTCTGAGGATGAAAAAATAGGAGTTAGAATTATTTTAAAAGCTCTAGAAGAACCAATAAAACAAATTGCTGAAAACGCTGGACTAGAAGGTGCAATTATTTTAGATAAAGTTAAAACAAGTAAACAAGGTATTGGATTTGATGCTGCAAAAGAAGAATATGTTGATATGAAAAAAGCAGGTATAGTTGATCCTACTAAAGTTGCCCGTTCTGCTATTCAAAACGCTGAAAGTGTTGCTTCTATGATATTAACAACTGAAAGTATTATTACAGAAAAGAAAGAGAAGAAATGTAGTTGCTCAAATAATAATCAAGATATGCCAGATATGGGTGGAATGTACTAAAAGTTTTTTAATATATATTTGCAATTGTATAAATATAAAAGGAGATATTTCAAGAAAGAAATATCTCTTTTTTAGTGGTTTGAAAGAAATTAAATAAAATAATTATTTAGTTCCTAAAATATAAGTTTGCTTAAGAAAATTAGCAACATCCACCTCTGCCATTATTTCCGCAGCAGCAGAATAAAATAATTAAAAGGATTATAATCCATAAGCAGTCATTATCTCCTCCGAATAATCCACAACATCCTCTGTTTTCTGGCATTGCAATTTCCCTCCTTTAAAATTTTTATTATGTTATATAATATTCTAAATGAAAAAAATGGTTACTAAATTAAAAGTTTTAAAAAATATTGATAAAAAATGGTTTATAATATAATATAATATAAACAAATTTAAGGGATTTTTAAAAGGATTTTTGAAATGGATTTAAAAGAAGCAAAAAGAAAACAGAAAATAGAAAAGGAAAGAAAAGATAAAATTTCTTCGCATAATTCAAGGTGTCAAAGTATTATCAAAAGATTAATAGATATTAATAATAATACTTTAAACAGTTTTGAAAATTTATTTTCAATAATAACGAGAAATTTATTAAGGTTTAATACTTTGCAAATACCAATTAAAAATCCTTTTGATAGTGATGAAATGAGAAAATGTATTAATAAAATTAAAATAAACATTGATGAAATAAAAAGAAAAATAGAAGGAGCTAAAAAGAATGAAGATAGCTCTTTAGATGAAGTAAATTTAGCTAGTAATCAATTAGATAAAATTGATAGAAAGACAATGATGGCTTTGACTTATTCTTCAAATTTACAAGAAATATTAAAAAGATATGATGAACAATCTTTGAAAGATATAAAAAAAGGAATAGATTATAGAATACAAGAGATTATAAAAAGAGCGAGGATAGCTTTATTGGAACAAAAGAAAGAAGAAATCAAAGGTAAAAAAATTTCTTGGTTTGGAAGATTAAGAGGCGAAGGTAAACTACAAGAAGCAGAAATAAATAATTTAGATATGAAAATAGAATTTGAAAGTACAAAACCTATAGTTGATAAGGGAAAATACAGTATACATGATTCTTTAGCAGATATGCTTGCTTTTTCTAAAGAAAATTTAAATGGTCAGTATACTCAAGAAATGCAAGGTTATATAGATATAATATTAATGTTTTTTGATGTAAATGAACAAAGAATTGAAAGCTTATCCAATGAAAAATTACAAGTACAACAAGGTGAATTAGTTTCTTCTGAATTTAGAAGAGAAAGTATAAGAAGAAAAATAAAAAGGTTAAATGAAGAAAGTTCAAATCTATATAATGGTATATGTAATAATGCGTATCAAAAAAAATTTAATTTTGAAAGTTTCAATATAAGTAATAGTGATATAGATACTTTTTTGTATGAATTGCATAGAATTGAACAATTAACTTCAACAGAACAAATGAATAGGGCAAATATTCATGAAGGTTCTGGCAGAACCGATACTTTTAATATTTTTGCAAAAATATAGGGTTATAAAATAATTGACTTTTGAATTATAGTATTGTATAATACATATATTATTAATGAGATTTTTATATTAAGAAAAATAAAAATAGCACGGAAAAAATATAAATAATAATGAGGGAGATTTTGAGGAATTGTCTACCTTTATTTATATTATTTTTTAAAATTATTAATGTAGGAGAAAAAATGGATAAAAAGATAGAAACTAGCAAAAGAACCTTTTCTAATAAAAAAAGTAATTCAAGAATTCCAAATAAGCAAATGGAAATTTCAAAAAGAATAGAAAAAAATGAAAGAAAAGAAAAATTAAAAATTATCCCACTTGGTGGTTTAAATGAGATTGGAAAGAACATAACAGTATTTGAGTATCAAAATGATATTATAATATTAGATTGTGGAGTTGCTTTTCCTGAAGACGAAATGTTGGGTATAGATTTAGTTATACCAGATTTCACTTATTTAGTAAAAAACAGAGATAGAATAAAAGGATTAATTGTAACACATGGGCATGAAGATCATATTGGCTCAATTCCTTATCTACTAAAAGAAATACCAGAGATTCCAATATATGCTACTAAACTTACAGTTGGACTAATTAATAATAAGTTAGTTGAACATAGATTAAAGGAAAGCACAAATATTAATATTGTAAAGCAAGGACAAACCATAGTTCTTGGAAAGTTTAAAGTAGAATTTATAAGAAGTTGTCATAGTATTCCAGATTCAGTTGTAATAGCAATTTATACTCCTGTTGGAACTATTGTGCATACAGGAGATTTTAAAATAGATTATACTCCTATAGGACAAGAAACTATAAATTTAGGAAGAATTGCAGAAATAGGTAACAAAGGAGTTTTGGCTCTTTTATCTGATAGTACTAATGCAGAACGTAAAGGATTTACAATGTCAGAAAGTTCTGTCGGAGAGGTTTTTGAAAAATTATTTAGAAATTGTACAAAAAGAATTATTGTTGCAACTTTTGCTTCAAATGTTCATAGAATACAACAAATTGTGGATTTAGCTGTTCAAAATAAAAGAAAAATTGCAGTATGTGGAAGAAGTATGATAAATGTTATAGAAGTTGCAATGGAAATGGGATATATTAATGTTCCTAAAAATGTTTTTATTGATATAGATATGATTAAGAATTATACAGATGATCAACTTGTAATTATAACAACAGGAAGCCAAGGAGAACCGATGTCTGCACTTACGCGTATGGCAAATGGAGAACATAAAAAAGTTACTTTATCTAATAATGATTTAGTTATTATTTCTGCAAATCCAATTCCAGGAAACGAAAAGTATATAGCAAAAGTTATAGATGAATTAATGCAAAAAGGAGTAGAGGTTGTTTATAGCTCTCTTGCTGATGTTCATGTTTCTGGACATGCTTGTCAAGAGGAGCAAAAACTTATGTTAACTCTAGTTAGACCAAAATATTTTATACCAGTTCATGGTGAATATAGACAGCTAATTGCACACAAAGAAACGGCAAAAAAACTTGGAATAGATGATAAAGATATTTTTATTACAACAAATGGAAGAGTACTAGAGTTAAATGAAAATGAAGCTAAATTTGGAGAAATGGTTCCTTTTGGAAAAGTAATGGTAGATGGACTTGGAGTTGGAGATGTTGGTAATATAGTTTTAAGAGATCGTCAACATTTATCTCAGGATGGATTAATCATTGTGGTTTTAACAATAGATTCTAGTACAGGAGAAGTTATAGCAGGACCAGATATGATTTCTAGAGGTTTCGTTTATGTAAGAGAATCTGAGAACTTAATGGATGATGTAAAATTCATGATTAAAATAAAAATTCAAGAATGTGTTTCTAGTGGAATTAAAGATTGGGCTACATTAAAATCAATTATAAAGGATAATTTAAGAGAATACATTTACAGAGAAACAAAAAGAAATCCTATGATTTTACCGATTATTATGGAAGTATAATATTTAGATATGACTATTTTAAAATATATATGTAAAATTAATTATGGAAGGATAATGATAATATATTTATGATTAGTTTTTTTGAAAGTATTGGTTTAAATAATATAACAGACATTTTTCAATTATTAATATTTTTATTTGATTTTTTTATTATTGTACTATTTTTTGTATCTTTTCTTATTATTAAGAAAGAAAAAGCAAATATAAAAAAAAAAAATATAGAATAGAGAATCCAATAAAAAATTCAAAAACGGAATTTGATGAAGAAAACCCAATTAAAGATTCAAA
>JAFXMI010000013.1 GCA_017530505.1 Clostridia bacterium
ATTTAATAAGAATAATCATGTAAACAAAACAATAGAAGAAATTGATTTAAAAGAAGAGTTAATAAAAAACATTAAAATAAATTATAATGAAATAGATTTACTAGCTAATGCAAAAACAGAACTTGATAATCCCAAATATGATTTTCAACAAGATATACATCAATTTATTTATTATGATAGGGCAGTTAGAGATATAATGATTTATGGTTATGATTTTGAAAAATATCCTGATTATTCATATATTCCAAGTATTGTTGATGAAGATGATATACATGGCTTTATAAAAAATAATAATGAATCTAAATTAATATATTTTTTTGGAGAAGATGATTATAAATATAATAATTCTCGTTATGATATGGGATATATAGGTTGTAATGTAATTTTAGGAATAGTTTTTGAAACAAAATATTTAAATAAAAGATTTTTTTTAAACTCAAAAGAATTATTGAAAAATGATAATTTTAGAGAAGTATATAATTATATGGAATTTGTCAAAAGATTTGATAATAATAGTTTAAAAAAATGGTCTGAAAAAATTATTAATAAATATAATGGAAAAAAATACGTACATGATGATAGCTATGAAATATTAAATTTATCTGATTCTGAGAAAAAAATATTGACTAGATTGGCAAATAATAATACTGATATTAGCTTTATTTTATCAGTTGATAATGGAGTAGCAAGAGTCTATATAGATTTAAGTAAATTAATATTTTCTGAAGATAATTTTAATGAAAATTGTAAAGATATAACATCAATAATAATTGAAATATTAGGGGAATTCAGCAATTAGAAGAATAAAGGAGTTTATGTATGGATAATAAAGAATTAGCAGATTTAATTTTTCCAGATGTAAAAGATACATCTTATTATGAAGAAAAATACATGGAAAGACAATTACCAGAAGGAGCAATTGTTACAAGATTTGCGCCAAGCCCAACAGGGTTTGTTCATATAGGTGGATTATATCAAGCAGAGATTGCAAAAAAAATAGCAAAACAAACTAATGGAGTTTTTTTTGTTAGAATAGAAGATACTGATCAAAAAAGAGAAATTGAAAATGGTGCAGAAGAAATTTTAAATGCTTTAAAGGATTATGATTTATCTCCAGACGAAACAGAATATTCGGAAACAGAGGTAATAGGAAACTATGGTCCTTATAAGCAAAGCAGAAGAAAAGAGATATATCATTCTTATGCAAAATATTTAATTGAAAATGAATTAGCATATCCATGTTTTTGTTCTACAGATGAATTAAATCAAATTAGAGAAAATCAAGAAAAAGCTAAAGAGAGAACTGGATACTACGGAAAATGGGCAAAATGTAGAAATATGCCTGTAAAAATGGCAATTGAGAAGATAAAAAATGGTGAAAACTATATTATAAGATTTAAATCACCAGGAAATCCAGATAAGAAAATTAAACATAGAGACTTAATTAAGGGAAATATTGATATGCCAGAAAATGACCAAGATATAGTTATAGTTAAGTCAGATGGACTTCCAACATATCATTTTGCACATGCAGTTGATGATCATTTAATGGGAACTACTTTAGTAATGCGTGGTGATGAATGGCTTCCATCAGTTCCACTTCATTTGCAGTTATTTTATTGTTTGGGATTTAAAGCTCCTAAATATGCACATATTGCTCCTATGATGAAACAAGATGGAGATGGAAAAAGAAAATTAAGTAAAAGAAAAGATCCGGAAGCAGCAGTTTCTTATTATACAGAACAAGGTATACCAAGACAAGCAGTTTTAGAATATTTATTAAATATTGCTAATTCAAATTTTGAAATATGGAGAAAACAAAACCCTGAGAAGTCTATAGATGAATTTGAGTTAGATATTAAGAAAATGGGTGTTAGTGGTGCATTATTTGATATGGTAAAAATGCTTGATGTTTCTAAAAATATAATTTCAAAATATTCAGCAGAAAGATTATATAATGAAGTTTATGCTTGGGCATCTATTTATGATGAAGAATTAAAGGGAATGCTTGAAGATAAAGAATATGGATTAAAGGTTTTAGGAATTGAAAGAGAAAATGTTAAGCCTAGAAAAGATATTGCAAAATGGTCTGATGTTAAATATATTATTTCTTATTTATATGATGACAAATTTGATAAAAATGGTTTTTTTGAATATCAAAAAATTTCAGAAGAATCGGAAATAAATAAAATTGTAAAAATTTATTTTGAAAAATATTATGATGAAAATGACGATAAGGAATCTTGGTTTAATAAGATAAAGGATTTAGCAGAAGAATTAGGATATTCTAGAGAAGTTAAAGAATTTAAAGCTAATCCTGATAAGTTTTTGGGACATGTTGGCGATATTAGTACAGTAATTCGTGTTAAAATTACAGGAAGATGTAATACCCCTGATCTTTATGAAATCTTAAAAGTTCTAGGTAAAGAAAGAATTTTAAAGAGAATTTAATTAATATTTTATATTTTATATTTTATTTTAATGAACGATAATAGTTTTGCTTTTTATAAAACTTAAACTAGTTTGAATAGATATTAAACAGATTTCTTGTTTTTTCTTTATTATATATAGAGAGGAATTATTTATGGATTATCAAGTTGGAGATATTGTTAAAACCAAAAAACAACATCCTTGTGGAAGTAAAGAATGGGAAATTACTAGAATTGGAATAGACTTCAAATTGAAGTGTACTGTTTGTGGACATATAATTGTTATTCCAAGGGAAAAAGCATTAAAAATTATTAAGAAATGAAATTGACTCTACATTTTGTATTTGATAATATAAATATTAATAAATGATGTAAAAAGGTAACTAATTAAAAATGAATATATATGATTCTTTGTTAGAATTAAAAAAAATGATCCTAACGTTTATGATTTTGTTATTAGTTATTTGAACGATTCTGCGATAGAAAGTTTTTTAAATAGCTATGCTAAAGGAAATGTTACACCCCAAAAATTAGAATATTTAAAAAGAGTTGCTACTGAAAATCCCAATATATTAAACAAAATGAGTTATGCTATTCTTACAGATGAAATTTTTGAAATGGGTGAAGAATTTGTTACTAGAATAGCAAGGTACCCAAACATAAGTTCAAAGCTTGTACAACTATTAGAAATAAGTTTTGAAGTGTTTCAAACGATAAAGGCTGGTTTTATTGAATTAGAAAAAACTGCTAGAAGACCAGAAACTTTAGAAATTGAACAGAAAGTTCTTTCTTATGTTATAAATAATTATAAAGATTTACAAGGTTTAAGTTTTGAACAAATAGCTAATATGGCAATACAAGAAATAGAAGAGATAACAATTTATACAGAAAAAGGATTTGAAGTTGTAAATTTTGGAGAAGCTAATAGTTCCCCACTAGATGAATTACATCATAAATATGATATAATACAAAGGTATGCACAATCTTTTGTTTATGCATTACATGAAACTGCTGAAGTTGCAAGAAGTATTGAGGAGGTAGTGTACTTTGATGTGAATGGGAAGAGAGTAAAACAAATTAATTTCCATGGAAATTTTAATTTTTTAGTTCATAGTACAGATTCAGGGTTTAAAGAAGAAAAGAAAATATTAGATGGTAATTTTAAAAAAACCTGGAGCCAAAATCCAGATATAGAAGCACACCTTACTGCTTGTTGTTTTATAAATCAGGATTTTTTAGGATATGTTCCAGCAAGGGAAAATGGAGTATTAATGATATTTTCTGACTTACAACCAGATGATATTAGTTTAATGGGTCCAGTGGATATTAATTCGCATATAACGGAATATGATTGTAAAGCAGGAAGACCCGTTTATATTTGTGCAAAAGAAATGCCATATCATTCGAGAAGAGTATATAGTGAAATTCCAATTGAAAATAGAGAACCTGATTTTATATTAGTTTTTGATGATATGCCAGATAGTGTTTTACAAAACTCATATAAAGCGGCTGCAGATTTTGATATACCAGTTTTATTTATGTCAAAAAGTGAATTAGAGCAAAATCAAATTGATACTCTATATGACATGATTCAAGATTATTATAGTAAAAGTGATTTATCTATTTTAAGTTCATTAGTATCTATTTATGAAACAAATGTTGCTGGTTGGTTATTAAATAGGGATAATTCTATAACTGATAATAGCTTTACAAAAGGAATTAATAATGAAAGATTTAGAGAAGATTTTGAATTTTTAGGTACTATAATATTTAAACTATTAGATGAATATATTTCAAAATTGGCAGAGAAACAAAATAATAGTACTGATATTTCTATTATAGGAAGGATTATTAGTTCAGAATTAGAAAAATATAGACTAGCAAATAAAGATAAAATATCAATTAGTGTTACTAAACCAAGTATAGATTATAAATATTTATTAGAAAGATGTTTTTTAATTAGAATGTCAGAAAATAGTAAATTATCGAGAGGAAAAGGAATAGAACCAAGTATAGCAGAGATTGCCGAAACAGCTGTTAATAAAGGAGGTTTAGGATTAACTGAAATTAATTCATTAATACGGTTTTTCAAATAATAAACCTAAAAATTTTAGTTTTAAAGAAGGGGATGAAAAATAGAAAATGAATAATCAACCAGAAATTTATAAAGAAGTTTTATTGTTGATTGAGTCAATATCTATATCACAGGCCTCCATTATTCCAGAGGAAGTTATTAATAATATAAGAAAAATGAGTGAAGGTTGTAGCAAAGAGATAAAACTAAAATATGATTTAAATCGGAAATGTTATTTTATCTGAGGAGGCAAAGGCTATGATTGTAATGCTTTATCAAAAATTTTTTTTAACTGATAAGGAAAGAGAAATTTTTTTGAAAAAGTTAATAGATAATGATACAAATAAATAGTAGGAGGTAACTATCATGATAGATATAAAAATAATTAGAGAAAATCCAGAAATTGTTAGAGAAAATATAAAAAAGAAATTTCAAACAAATAAATTAGGTTTAGTAGATGAAGTTATTAATTTAGATAATGAATTTAGAGAGCTTACATTAATGTGTGATGAACTTCGTAATCAAAGAAATTCAAAAAGTAAAGAAATTGGAAATTTGATGGGACAAGGAAAAAAAGATGAGGCTGAAGTCTTAAAAGGTGAAGTTGCAATAATTAATGAAAAACTTGAAGCAAATGAAAAAAGAGAAGAGGAATTAAAAGAAGAAATTAAAATTAGGATGATGAAAATACCTAATATTATGGACTCATCTGTTCCAATAGGAAAAGATGATAGTGAAAATGTAGAAAATGAAAAATTTGGAGAACCAGTTGTTCCAAATTATGAAATTCCTTATCATGCTGATATACTTGAAAAACTAGGTGGCTTAGATAAGGAAAGTGCTGGAAGAACATCTGGAAATGGATTTTATTATTTGGTTGGTGATGTTGCAAGACTTCATGAAGCTATGATTGCCTATGCGAGAGACTTTATGATTAATAAAGGATTTACTTATGCAATTCCACCTTTTATGATTCGTTCTGATGTTGTAAATGGAGTTATGAGTTTTGAAGAATTAGAAGCAATGATGTATAAAATAGAAGGAGAAGACTTATATTTAATTGGAACTAGTGAACACTCAATGATTGGTAAATTTAAGGGGCAAATTGTAAAAGAAGAAGAACTTCCAATTCGTATGACATCATATTCTCCTTGCTTTAGAAAAGAAGTTGGTTCACACGGATTAGAAGAAAGAGGATTATATAGAGTTCATCAATTTGAAAAGCAAGAAATGATAGTTATTTGTAAAGAAGTAGATGCTATGGAATGGTATAATAAAATGTGGAGTTATACAGTAGAGTTTTTTAGAAGCTTAGATGTACCAGTTAGAACTTTAGAATGTTGCAGTGGAGATCTAGCAGACTTAAAAGTTAAATCTTGTGATGTTGAAGCATGGAGTCCTCGTCAAAAGAAATATTTTGAAGTAGGCAGTTGTTCTACTCTAGGAACTGCCCAAGCTAGAAGATTATCTATTCGTGCAAAAGGAGAAAAAGGTAATTATTTAGTTGCTACTTTAAATAATACAGTAGTAGCTAGTCCTCGTGGTTTAATTGCGGTTATAGAAAATAATTATCAAGAAGATGGAAGTGTAAAAATTCCGGAAGCATTATGGCCTTATATGGGAGGAAATAAAGTTATTTTACCTAAAAAAATATAATGGAATATTATAACAATAATGGAATATTATAACATTTCATTTTCGTGGAATATTTCTTTATATTGGAAATATCTTTCCAAAAATAATTTATTTTATAAAAGGAATATAAAATGATAGTAAAAAATGCAAAATTTTCGATTTCTGCTGTTTCTCCTAAAGATTACCCAAAAGGGGAGTTTCAGGAAATTGTTTTAGTTGGAAAATCAAATGTTGGAAAGTCATCTTTTATAAATACTTTATGTAATAGAAAAAATTTAGCAAGAACAAGTAATGTACCAGGGAAAACTCGTCAAATAAATTTTTATGATATTGATAAAAAATTTTATTTGGTTGATTTGCCAGGATATGGTTATAGCAAAATGTCTAAAGAAGAACAATTAAAATCAGGAAAATTTATAGAACAATATTTATCTATTGGAAAAAATATTTCTCTAATTGTTTTATTATTAGATATAAGACATAATCCAACACAAGATGATATTCTTATGTATAATTATATTTTATCAACAAATTTGCCATTTATAGTAGTTACAAATAAAGCAGATAAAATTGCTATTACTAAAGTAGACAGTAATGTAGATAGAATAAAAAAAATTTTAGGAATTTCATATAGTACAATAATTCCATTTTCATCAGAAAGAAAGATTTATACAGATAGAGTATGGAAGGAATTTGAAAAAATTTTAAATATTAATTAAGTATAATAGAGATATTTCTATAAATAGAAAGTCTCTTTTTTTTTCTGCTTTATTTTAAATAAGTATGAATATGTATTTTAAACTTTACATATAATATTTGCGGGTGATTAAATGTTTAGTGAAGATTTTACAAAAGATAGCAATATAGTAGATAAAACAGAGGAGGAACATAAAGAAGATTTATTTAAAGATATAGAAACTTCAAAAATGAATTTAAATAATCTATATGAGAATCTTAAATTTGCAGAGCGGTAGTTTAGTAGATTATTATACCTATCAAATAAAGGCAGAAGAGGCAAGATATCGGATATTTGATAAGAAAAATAAGAGATTTTGTTTAAAAACTATCAATGAGCTTTTTTAAAAAAATATTATATCGTAACCTAACAAATAAGTATAAAGACTCTGAAATGTAACTTCTTTTTTGCAAAATTGATAAAATTTTGTAAAAAAATGTAGACATTTTTTTTATTTATATATATAATTAGCTAAAATGGTAAATAGTTTTCTATGGAGGAAAATTCTTATGTATGAGAGAAGTGCTATCGTTTTAGAAAGATTTTTTTCAAATTTACTTGGTTTTAATAAAGAAAATAATTTGAAAAAAGTTTTTAATAATTATTGTGAATTATTTGAAAAGTTTAAAATTGTTCAAAATGCTAATTCAGAAGAATTTGTTGCATTAAAGGAATTTCAAGATGCAGAAAACGAAATTGAAGAAATTCAAAGCCATGAAGAAAAGCTATACAAGAAAAACGCAAAATTAGAATATAATAGAGATTTAATTTTTCAAAATATTACTCAAAACCCAGAAGAAATAGAAAAATGTAGTTTAAAATTAGAAGGAGATATTTCCAAAAATCAAGAAAAACTAATTACATTAAGAAATGAATTTGTAGAAGCTGTTAGAGACTATAATGAGAAAAAATCTGTTTTATCTAAATGTAAGAAAAGTAGAAAAAATGCTGAAAATAGCTATAACGTGATTTTTGATGATATAAAAAATGTTCTTGATAATATCCAAGAAGATTACATAAATATTGCAAAAGAATTTGCAGATAGTGATATTGAACAAGAGGTTATAAATTCTTTAATCGAAAATGGAAAAGATGAAAAAATTCCATTTAATAATCAAGTAATATCTATTGCTGCAAAAATTGGATTTAATATTACAGCTAAAGAAGTTGCTTGTTATTTAGAAACGTATTATTTAGCAAAAAAACTAATTAAAGAACTAATAGAAGGTGCTGTTAGTATGGAACTTCATGAAAAAACTATTAGAAATATTTCTGTAAAACTTGGCTTTTTGGCTGCTGAAAAAGAATATATAGTTGGTTTTTTAGATTATGAAAGAATTACTGTTATATATGGAAAGAGAATGCACAGAGTATTAATGGTTGAGGCTTGCGATAAATTAGAAAAAGATATGGTACAGGTTGGTAATTTGTATGAAATTATTTTAAAAGAAATTTCAGAAAAATCTACTAAAAAAATATATAGAGATTTATATAATAAATCTTACTTAATAGAAATAGAAGGTAATGATGCTAAATTTAAGAAGGAAAAGACAAAGCTAAGTTTATCTGTTGGAACAGTAATGAATTCAAATTATTGGAGAATAGAAGGAATAAAAAATATTTATACAGTTTTTTATAAAAATATTGTAGAAGTATTTGGAAAAGATTTAGAACAATTTGATGTTCCAGAAGAACAAGAAGACGATAATACAGATGATGAAGGAACAGAATTATTTATACAAGAACAAGATAAAGAAGATACAAAATTATTAATACAAGAACAAGATAAAGAGAATACAAAATTATCAATACAAGAACAAGATAAAGAGAATACAAAATTATCAATACAAGAACAAGATAAAGAGAATACAAAATTATTAATACAAGAACAAGATAAAGAGAATACAAAATTATCAATACAAGAACAAGATAAAGAGAATACAAAATTATCTATGCGAGAACAAGATAAAGAAATTATAGAAGCTCCTTCTTTAGAATCAAAAATAGATAGTGTTTTAAGCGAAATAGATGAATTAGATGAGCTAGTAGAACAAGAACAAAAAGTAAAAAAGATAAATGAAGAAACTGTTAAAAAAATTGAAGTAAGTAATAGTAAAATAAAAAAAGAACATACAGAAAAAATAAGTAAAGAAGAAGATAAAAAAGCTGAAGCAAAAAAAATAAATAAAGAAGATGTAAAAAAGGCAAAAATAAATAAATCAAGTAAAAATTCTGACCCAAAAAAAGAAGTCAAAAAAACTACAGAGGAAGATACATCTAAAAATAATAATACTATTAACCAAGAATTAAAATTAACAGAAGATTTTATTGAAGTTGATGAAGAACAATTTGAAAATAAACCTTATAAAAAAATATTAAAATTACGAATTCCTAAAAAGAAAAAAAGACGTAAGAATATTAAACATTATTTTAGGCAAATTATACAAAGCAAGACTATAAATGAAGTACAATTAAAAGAAGAAGGAAATGTAAATATCGAGGAAAAGGAAGAGAATTTTGATATATTTGGGGAAAAATATAAAAATATAGATTCAACATTATCAAAATTTGAGGAACTTGAAGAATTAGATGAACTAGAAAAAATAGAGGAATATAAAAAAACAAGTGATTTAGAAGAATTATATGATGATAGTGAAGAAGAATCTATTTTTGAGACAATAGATCAAGATGAAGACAATATGGATTTTGTAGAACTTGATTTCGATGAGACTACAAAGAAGAAAAAAAGAAAAGATAAAAAGAACCTTTTTAATAGTTTAAAAAAACTAAATCGAAAAAACAATAAGAAAATAGCAAATGAGTAAAAAATAATGTTTTATTAAAAAATTGAAAAGTAGAAAGAATTATAATTATTTTTAAATTAAAAAATAACTAAGGAGTAAAATCTTTAGTTATTTTTTTATAACTTACATCATAGAATTTAAATATAGATATGGAGGAAATATATATGAACAAAACAAATAATAGGGAGGAAAAAATAAATTTATGAAGGAAAAAAATATAAAAATGTTGTATGTTGTATTTTTTGTATTTGTTTGTTTAATAGGATATTCTTTTGCAAATCAAACAAATACTTCTAAAGAAAAATATGCTTGGGGATTTGGAAGAGGAAAAGAGCATAGTCAAGCTGTATTAGATGCAAAACCTTTTGAAGCTTTGAAAAAATATGATGGAATTGCAATGGGAAATAAAGACAGTAATAAAATATATTTAACTTTTGACAGTGGTTATGAAGCAGGTTATACAGAAGATATTTTAGCTACTTTAAAAAAAACTAATGTAAAAGCTACTTTTTTTATAACAGCACATTATTTAAATACAGCAGAAAATTTAGTTAAAAAAATGATTGAAGAAGGTCATGAAGTAGGAAATCATGCGCCTAAATTCTTAATGGCCGGAGTCGTAGCTTAAAAATTTGAGAGTATTAGTCTATTATAGTTACTAAAATTTACTTTCACATTGCTAAATTTTAATATAGTAGTGTGAAAGTAAATTTTTTATGGTTAAATTTCAGATTATATAAGAAGTTTATTTGACAAGAGTATAGAATAAAGTATAGGATAAATTATAGAATAAAGTATAGAATAAAATAAAGAGGAATTATGAAATTTTAGAGATAAATGGCTTTTACCGACCATATTTTAGCATATGCATACTAAAAATGGTCGGTAAGAGGCATTTATTATTAGTATGAAATAAAAATATGCCGAAAATGGCTGTTATTAACATGAATTTAAACAAAACTAATAAAAGTATGTCTATAACTTGCATTTTCAGCATAATTTTTGGTATAATATTATTAGGTAAGGTGATTTTATGAAAATATATAAAAGAGAAACATATTTAAACAAAATAAGAGGTTTTTATGATGATGATGAGACAATAAAAGTCATTGTTGGAATAAGAAGATGTGGTAAATCTTATTTGCTAAAATCAATAATAGAAGAATTAAAAAGTAAAGGTGTTAAGGAAAAAGATATTATATATATAAGACTTGATAAAAGACCATATAAGAGTATAAAAACACCAGAAGAATTAGAAAATGTAATAGAAAGTCTTATAACAGATGATGATTTTAAATATGTATTCATAGATGAAGTTCAAAATGTTAAAGGTTATGAAGAAGTAATAGATAGTTACAGAGGTGAAGGAAACATGTCTATATTTATTACAGGTTCAAATTCTTATTTGTTAAGTGGCGAGTTAGCTACAAAACTGACTGGCAGAAAAATAGAGATAGAAATGATGCCATTAAACTTTTTTGAATATGTAGACATGAAAAGGTTTTATAAAAAAGAGATAAACAGCAATATTTATATAGAGTTTCAAGAGTATATAAGGGATGGTGGTTTTCCTGGTTCTATAAAATATGATAATCATGACGATAAGGTAAGGTATACTCAGAATATAATAAACGATATATTTAAAAAAGATATAAAGCCAAATGAAAAAATTAGAAATCCAGAGTTATTTGCTACAATTCAAACTTTTATAGTAAATAATTTCGGTTCAATGATATCTGTAAGTAGTATAAGAGATTACTACAAAGGAAAAAATATAAATATTGATGAAAGAACGATTGATAGATATATAAAAATATTAGAAAATGCAAAGATATTATATAAATGTGATACATTTGATATAAAATCGAAAGAAGTTCTAAAAGGAGAAAGAAAGTATTATTTAGCAGATTTAAGTATATATTATGCTCTTAATACAGATGCTAGAATAAATTATGGTCCTGTATTAGAAAATGTTTTGCATAATTATTTATTAAGCAAAGATTATTCTTTAAGTGTTGGAAAAATAGGAAAATTTGAATGTGATTTTATTGCGCGAAAAGGAATTGAAGATTATTTTTACATTCAGGTTTCAAAAAATATAGATGATGAGAAAACAGAAGAGAGAGAATATAGACCATTTTATAAAATTGAAGATATGTATCCAAGGTTTTTATTTGTATTGGATATGGTACTACAAAAAAACGTTAATGGCGTAAGAAATGTAAATATAGTTGATTTTATATATAATAATTTAGAATTAATTTCAGACCAACAAATATAAAATTTACAATATTCCAGAGTGGTATGGATTTAAAATAACAACTCTACAGAATGTAGAGTACTTCAATTTTGCAGAGTTTTTAAGCTAAAAGCAGAGAAGAAGAAAGCTTCTCTTTCTTCCTATTTAAGTGATGCACATTGCATCACTATCCTGCCTTTAGAGATATAAAAGAAAGGAGATGCTTTTGTGGTAGATTTAGAATTATATAGAATATTTAAAGTTGTTGCCGATGAAGAAAACTTAACAAGGGCAAGTGAAATATTAAATATTTCACAACCAGCAGTAACAAAACATATACACAATTTAGAAGATGAATTAGAAATAAAATTATTTGATAGAACAAAATATGGAATGAAATTAACTTTAGATGGAAAACAAATATACAATCAAATAAAAGATGCTGTAAACGCATTAATGAATGTAGAAAACAATTTAAAACAAAATAAAATATTAAATTTGGGAATTCATACAAATATGCCAAAGGAATTATATAGGAATATAATAGCAAAAATAAAGCAAAATAATCTTAATATAGAAGTAAATATTGAAAAAGCACCTACAGAAGATATGTTTTCAATGTTAGAAAAACAGAAAATTGATGCATATTTATCAAAAAAGCAACCAGAAGATATACATAGTGAATCAATAAAATTTATAAAATTAGGAGCTTTTCATGATGATTTCTTTGTAAATGCTAATTCAAAATATTTAGATAAAAATATTTTGAAAGATGATGAAAAGGTTACTATATACACCTTAAGAAATATATCGACCACAAGTAGAAATCTGGAAAATATATTAAAAGAAGGAAATTTTAAAAATATTGAAATAAAGAATGCAACATTTAATACAATTATTGAAAAAATGCAAAATAATGATATAATTGCATATATAACGGAAGAATATATACAAGAAGAACTTGAAAGCGGTAAATTAAGCAAATTGGAATTAGGAATTGAATCGACGGTTCTAGAGTATGGAATTTATTATAATTCTAATAATAAATTAAAGAATGTTAAGAGTATATTTAAAAGTGTTCAATAATGATGAGAACGAGTATGAAATATAACCAGAAGTTATATTTCATACTCGTATTTGTATTTTACATAACACAAATACCTTGCTACAATAAAAATATTAACAAGGTAGATACCTTATGTAAAATAGGAGGAATTATAATGATTAATTATACACTGAATGACCCTACCCAGCAAATGCTGATTCCTCATCTTGAGACTACAGAGAAATTGCTATCCCGGGTCGCAACCAAACTATCTGGTGTAAAGAAGTATGCAGAAATAACGGCTATGCCTGATCTTGGCATTGCACATAACTGCACCCGCATGATGGGCGGATTTTTCACTGGTGCACGCTATGTGTGGGATTCGACCGTTCCGTTTATTCCGGTTGATACAACGGTTAATGTATGTGGCACTGCTGTATTTAAACTGAAAAATGAAATCTCCGTTCAGGAATTTCTTGACAGAGTTAAAACTGTACTCGCAGACAGAACACGCTATACTTGGAATTACACAAACGGGAATCACTTCATTAGTTTGTGCTGTTCTAACGGTGAATATGGCACAGAACCCGGATATTATATGGTAGTTCATGCTTCAGCGAATGAGTTTAAGAATGGTCCGAATGGGTTGTATCCTAACTCAGAAGTTTGGTATTATGATGCTATACAGACAGAGTATCTAGATGGAACATCAAGATATCTTCGTTATATTGCGGGAGCACCAGCAGAACGTTTTTATGAAATAGCGAAAATGCTTATCTCCTTTAATGAAGAACGCAATCGATATTTTATTAGAAATGTACTTCAGGAATATCTGGAAAAGGAAGTTCTTAGTGTTCAGCACTACGGGATGCCGAATAGCCATACAGTTTGCATTGGATCACATTGGGAAAGTAGCTCGTATACGCTCTTGACAGCACCAGGTCGCCCAATTTTTTTGGTAGAACCGGGAAAAAATTATGATGGTTCGCCACATGGTTTTGGTCTTGAAGTCAAGAATCCACAGATTGAATTTGGACAGAATGCTATTACAATTGGAGAAAAGACATTTCAGCGTGGAGAGAGCATTAATATTGGGGTAGATGCACTTAATAGATGTTCTTCTCCTAAAGACAATCTCGATGATTATGTTAGCGGTATTCTCGATGTTTGCCCCGGTAAAATTATTGGAAAGCTGTACCAGATTGTTTCCATTTCCAAGGATGGAACAAAAATCTGGTAAACGAGTAGATGAGTATTCACTGAATACTCATCATACTAATTCTAGGAGGTTTTGATTATGAAAGTAGTACTTTTAAGACATACCGAGACCGTATTGAACAATTCCGGGAGATTCTGTGGTAGAACGGATTGCAACATAACATTTAGAATTTCAAAATTTATTCAAAATCCATTCATTGACTATCTAAAAATAAGATAGTATTATCTTAATATGAAAACATATATCAAACGAGAGAGCTAGAGATGGCTCTCTTTTTTTAGCATAAAAATACAAAAGTAATAATTCTTTTTTATTTTCATAGAATTAGAAAAAAGACAAAACGGGAGAGATGGGTCATGAAGGATAAAGAGATTTTAAATGTTAGCGTTGAATATGGAGAAGGAAGTTTAAAACAAATAATTTTAAAGTTATTAAAAGAGGAATACATAAATTATATAACTACAAATTAAAAATAAAAGTCTATTTAGAGCTGACATATTTATAATTACACGTTACAATTTAGTTATGCTATAAATAGGCTATTTGCTCTCAAGGAAGGAGAGGGAATTATGAATAGAGTAAATAGTTATAGAAGTATTAGAGTTGCAAAATATATTAGGCTTTCTCGTGATGATGGAGATGAAGCCGAAAGTGAAAGTGTTGAAAATCAAAGAGACATTATTGATAATTATATTTCAGGACATGAAGAATTAATAGATAGCGGAGAATATGTTGATGATGGCTTTACGGGAACAAATTTTAATAGACCAGGGTTTCAAAAAATGTTACAAGATATAGAAGATGGAAAAATAGATTGCATAATTACAAAAGATTTATCAAGATTTGGAAGAGATCATATAGATACCGGCTACTATTTAGAAAGATATTTACCTGCAAAAACAATTCGATATATTGCAATAGGAGATAATGTAGATACATCAAAGCCAGATGGTTTGCAGTTTTTAACATTTAAGCTAAGTTTTAATGATTATTATGCACAAGATATTTCTAACAAAATAAAAAGTGTTAAGCAAAGAAAAATTGAAAAGGGCGAATATCAAGCAGGAATTCCACCTTATGGTTATAAAAAAGATACTGAAATAAAAAATCATTTAGTGCCAGATGAATATAGCTCTGAAATTGTAAAAGAAATATTTGATATGTATGTAAATAAAGGAATGTCAACAATAAAAATTGCAGATGAATTAAATAGGAGAGAAATTTTGCCACCCGCAGTATACCTAAAAATTCCAACATATATGAAGAAAAAAAGTGTAAATCCAAATGGAAGATATGTGTGGTTAAGAGCTCAAATTGGAAAAATCTTAAGAAACGAAGTTTATCTTCGGAAGTGTTGTTGGAAGAAAGTTTCAAAAGGTAAGCCATAAAATTGCAAAAGTAAGGTGTACCAAAAAAGAAGAACATATTGTTTTAGAAAATATGCACGAACCACTAATTGATATAGAAACTTGGAATAAGGCACAAGACAAATTAAATGGATATACAAAAGTTAGAAATAGAAAATATGACCATGAACTAAAAGGATTAGTATATTGTGGAGAATGTGGGAATAAAGCAACTTTAAGATGTAGAGAAGAAAAAAGAAAAGATGGAAGTGTGTGGAAGGCTACTTATTTTATTTGCTCTAAAAGGAATAATTATAGTGGACTCTGTGATTGTAAGCAAATATCTGCAAATTTAATAGAAGAAGCAATAAAACAACAAATAAAAAATGAATTAGAAAAGATAGATTTGACAGAAGATGAAATAAAACAGGTTTACGAGGAAGCAAGACTACAAGCAAAATCAAAAGATAATTTATTAAAAAATATTTTGAAAAATTTAAAGGAAGAATTAAAACAGGTAGAGCAAAACATTGAAGAAATCTATCAAGACAAAATAAATAGAGTTATACAAGTACAAGATTTTAAGGTGATTTATGAAAAGATGCAAAAGCAAAGAGATAAAATTTTAAAAGAAATTAAACAAACAGAAAGATCTTTAAATCAAAATAATGAGCAAAGCCCTAAGATTGATTTTCAAAAAATAAAACAAATTGCAAATAAGTTCTTAAAACTGGAAAAGCCTAATAAAATTATGTTGGAACAACTAATTGAAAAAATAGATTTTGATAAAGAAAAAAACATAAGGATTAAATTAACTTTTGAGAATCCAGTTTTAGTAAACAAACAATAAAATATTGATTTAAAGCAATTATTTTTTTGACATTAAGTTCTTAGGCAATCATACAGTTAATCATAAAGACATAACTAATCTTAATGATGATGAACTAAAAAATGAAGTAATGAATTTGCATACAGCTATGGTTGAAAAAACAGGATATGAAATGAAATATTTTAGACCACCAAAAGGAGAATTTAGTGATTATTCTTTAAATTTTTTAAAAAATTTGGGTTATACAACTGTACTTTGGTCTAATGCTTATGATGATTGGGATGATAAAAAACAAGGGAGAGCCGAATATGGAAAACAAAAATTATTAGATAATCTTCACTCTGGTTGCGTTATTTTAATGCATTCTACATCTAGAGATAACAAAGAGCTTTTGGAAGAATTTATTAATAGTGCGAGAAAAATGGGCTATATATTTGAAACTTTAGATAATTTTGAAAATTAATTGTAAAATAATTTTTTTTATGATAAAATACGTTCAAATAAATTTGAGGAGGATTTTTATTTTGAAATCCAAAATACTAGATATACAAATAAATGAAAAAAATTTTAAAATACTTTTAATAATTGGTTTAGGCATAATAATTCTTTGTTGTATGGCAATTTATCTTGAAATAGGTACTTTAGTTAATTATAATATTTCAGATAATATTAAATTAGATAATAATAAAGATATTGAATATTATATTGAACAAGTAGTAACAGGGAGAAAATATATTCAAATATCTGGTTGGGCTTATAAAAAAAATAAAAATA
>JAFXMI010000014.1 GCA_017530505.1 Clostridia bacterium
ATTTTTTATTACTATCTCTATTAATTATTCTATTACTTCCATGTCTTTTACTTTTTCTTTTATTAATTTCAAACTTTTCAACAGATTCACTATTTGCTACAATTTTTATATCTTCAGGAATATTAATATCTTTTTCTTCAGTTTTTAACCATTTATCAATTATTATTTGTAAAGGTATTAATTTCATAATAAATGAAACAACAAAAGTAATTGCACTAAATCCTATACAAATTCCCCATTGAACCCCAGTTAACCCTTCATTAACAATATGAAAAGGTGATTTTCCGATAAATATAATTGCAACTTGAAGTCCCATTTCAAGGAAACATATCAAAGGAAATAATAAACTTCTGTTCATTCTTACAAAAATATTAAAAGAATCATCAATTACTCGACAATTTATTTGATTAAATAAAGTATAAAAGACAAAAATATTAAATATAAGACACATATGTGTTGTGGCACAATTTGAATTTACATATTCTGTATATGCTTCTGATAAAAATTGTCTTGAAGAATATTTACCACAAAATTCTTTTTTGGAATTTATTAATTTTACATCTGTCGGCCATTTTATCTCTGTACCATATATAATATGATCTTCATCTTTACCAGGAAATTTACCATAACAATATTTTATTATACGATTTTCGGCTAATCTTATCATATTTTGTTCTTTGATAAATTCAGGAGCGATTAAATATAATATAACTAATAAAATAATTTGAAATATACTTTGGAAAACTATATGTTTCCACATACGTCCATTTATCATGGATTCATTTCTTTTAGTAGGTTCTCTTTGCAATAATTCTTCATAAGGGGGTTCTGTTGCTAAAGCCAAAGAACCCAAAGAGTCCATAATTAAATTAACCCAAAGCATTTGAATGGGGGTTAATGGCGTCTCATTACCTATACAGGCACAGACGAATACAAGAATACAAGCACAAAAATTAACCGAGAGTTGGAATTGTAAAAATTTACGAATATTATCATAAATATTTCTTCCGTAAATAATAGCTGTTACAATAGAACTGAAATTATTATCTATAATTACTATATCTGAGGCCTCTTTGGCTATATCAGTCCCTGCGAACATGGCAAATCCTACATCTGATTTAGATAAAGCAGGGGCATCGTTAGTCCCATCCCCAGTTACAGCAACTACATTTTTTAGAGCTTTAAGTCCTAAAACTAAAGCGTATTTATGCATAGGTTGTGATCTTGCCATGACTTTTAATCTTTCAGTAATACTTTTGAAATTATCCATATTTTTAATTACATCTTTTTTTACTGGTTTTGGCTCTGTTCCAGTTTTTTCAGCAATTTGTATAGCTTCAGATTCAGTTTTGGGGCATTTGCATAAATTTGTTTCTTCTTTGCATACATCACATATCAATCCCCCTACTGAATTATAAAAACTATTTCCTGTTAGAGCTCTTGGTTTATTTTCTACTAAGCTTTGAATATATTCTTCTTTTTTTGAAGGATTATTAATTAATTCAGGGTCATTTTCGATATCTTGAGGCCCTAAATTTTTTAAATCTACTTCTTCTCCGAGTATTCCACAATCTTTTGCTATGGCTGTAGCAGTAACAATATTATCACCTGTAACCATGATTACATTTACTGAGGCTTCATGACATTTTCTTACGGCTTCTTTAACTCCGTCTCTTAAGGAATCTTTAATTCCAAAAACGGCCAAAAATACTAAATCATCTTGATCAATTAATTTATTATCTTTATCAACTTGTTCACAATTTTTGTATTGGTTTTCATTTATATCTTTATATGCTATATATAAACTTCTCAATTTATCTTTATTAAATTCTTCTATTGATTGTTTTATTTGCATTGATATACTATCATCTAAAGGTTTTTTTTCACCAGAATCTGGATCTAAATAATGTTTGCAAAATAATCTTGCATTTTCTCCTCCTCCTTTTGTAAGAAGTCTATACCCAGTCGGGAATGAACTATTTTTTACAAAAGTTGTCATTCTTTTCTTTTTTGAATCAAAAGGAAATTGTTTATATGAAGATTCATCTTTTAAATATTTCTCTTTTTCGACACTTATTGGTGCTCGGAATCTATATAAAAAGTCTATAAAGGCTTTGTCTGTTTTGTTTTTTGTTTCACATATTTCTAAATCTCCATTAATGTTTTCTCTTTCTAATTTTTTTATTGATGCATCTACGTTTAAAGCTACTGCAACTTTTAATGTTTCCCAATATTTGTCGTTTTTAAACAATGTTTTGTAATCTTCTCTTATTTGTTTAACTTCATTATTATTATCTTTTTTATCTAATTTTCCAACATCTTCTATTTCTAAATTTTGAACTAATTCTTTTTTCCAAGTTCCAGTTAATATTTGGAAAACACTCATTTCATTTTTGGTCAAAGTACCAGTTTTATCTGTGCAAATATAATTCGCTCCTCCCATAGTTTCACAAGCATGCATTTTCCTTACTAAATTATTATAGTCCATCATTTTTTTAATAGAAAATGCCAAAGATAAAGTAACAGCCAAAGGCAACCCCTCTGGGATAGCAACAACAACAATAGATATACATAATATTATAATATCTAAAATTTTTTTCGCAACATTTAATCTAGGATCAACCAACTCATTATCAATATTATTAACAACACCCTCATCATCGGCTTTATATGGTAAATTAAATATAATCCCAGTCATTACAGATTCAACTTTTGAAGTTTTTTGATATTCTTTAGTTTCTTTGGAAAAACTAATTCCAAATCTGATCATTAAAGCAATAAGTGTAACAATTCCTGCTCCAATACCAAAATATCCAATTAATTGAGCTATAGTTTCCAATTTTGCTTCTAATGGTGTTTGACTATTTTCTTGAGCATTATCAACAGTACGCCTAATTAAACCTTTTTGTGAATGGTCTCCTACAGCTATAACTATACCTTTTCCACTACCCTCAATGCAATTCGTCCCAGATAAAATTAATGGTGAGGGTAATTTAGTTTCACCTTTATCTAGTAATTCTTTACATTTTTCATATTTTTCTTTTTTCATAGCGTCAGACTCCCCGGTGAGGGCACTTTCATCCATTTTTATCCCATTCCCCTCTATTAATAACACATCAGCAGGCATAATATCTCCATAATTTATCATAATTAAATCCCCTACTAATAAATCATCACTTATATGATCTTCTGGTTGACCCTTTCTAATTAATTTATACTTAGTCCCCTCTGCCTGTACTTCATTTAATTCATGAAATTTTTGCTCTTTTTGGTAATCGGTTATAGAACCAACTAAAACAACGACTAAAACTGCAACTACTATACTTACCCCGTCAATCCAATCCTTAGAAGGGTCATCTGAAAAAGTACATCCAAGTACTATAGATACAATGGCGGCAATTATTAATATTCTTACCATTAAATCTTTTAATGCTCCCCAGACATAAGAACAAAAAGGTGGTACTGGTTCTACAAAAACTTTATTACTACCGAAGGCTTCTTCTCTTCCATCAAAATTATCTAAACCTGTTTCTATATTTGTTTTCAGCTCTTCTATTAATTGTGAAACACTCTTTTCTTCTTCAAAATATTTTAAATCTTTAAAATCAGTTCCTCTTTCTTTATATTTACCCATTAAATTTTCTAAATCTATTGCTGTAATTTCAAAAGTATTTAGATCTACTTTTGTATGTTCTTCTTTTTTATTTACATTATTATTACTATATAATTTTATTTGATTATTTGAATTATTTAAACTATCTTTGATATTTTCTTTTATATTTTTTGATTTATAGTTGATATTTAAGTTATTTGATGACATTTTTATATAAGTTAAGTTATTGTTTTAAAGTAATAATTATTATTTTTAATAGCATTTATAATTAATATTTATTTA
>JAFXMI010000015.1 GCA_017530505.1 Clostridia bacterium
AAAATAAAGAATTTTTGTGAAATGTAGTTTTTAGACTATGTTTATTAAGTGAACTAAAAAAATAATAAAGTGTTTAAGGCAATAATATTTGAGGGTTAGAAAAAAAGATAAAAAAATTGCCTACATTTACTTGACACATACCACTAAGTTGATTAAAATAAAATTTATTGACAAAACTTTAATTTGTGATAGAATAAAGGTATAGATAAACAGGTGATGTTTTAATTGTAAAACTAACCAATATTAATATAATAAAAATTAGCCAACTATTAAAGAAGATTTTTTTGAAGGCTATAGAGTAGAACATGATTTAGATACATTTAAGAATACATCTGATGTTATCATAGCAAATCGTTTCGACGAAGAAATTGCTGATGAGCAAGATAAAATATATACAAGAGATATCTTTAGAAATAATTAATTATAACTTGATATTTTAGGAAAAACAGCTATAATAAAGAGCCAAGAGGCACGTATCGATAACTGATACTAGCTTACTTGGAAGAATGACATTAAAAAATAGAATAAAAAGGAAATGATTTTCAACATATAAGCGTTGATGATAATGTAAAAGATGTTATGGATAAAATATATAGTAGAGATTTATTTTGTAGAGATTAAAAAATAATTTAAAGAATTGGAAGGATAATATTGAAGAAGTATTTATATAAAAGAATATATGAACAACTTAACACAGGGAGTTTATTTTTAAATAATCCAGATCCAATGTTAGATTATATAAAAGAAAAAGTAAAACTACTTGAAAACGCAGGTTCTGATATTGATTTGCTAAATACAAAGATAGATATTATCAATGAGTTTTATAAGATTGCAAAATTTGATAAAAAAAACTCTGTTGTTCCAAAACCATTTAGTTATTTTGAGAATCAACAAGAAAAAGAAAACTTTAAAAATAAAATTTTATTTGAATATGATTTTTGTTATTATTAATGTCTAAAGATATTCCAAATGAGATACCCACTCCTTTAACAAATGAATATGCTTATGGTGCAACATATATTTTACCTTCATTAATTGAGCACTTTTTAATAATAGATATTTAAAGCAAGTTGATACATACCTTAATTAATAATCTAAAAGAGAAAATAGAAAATGAAAATATCCGATTAAATGATGAGGAAAATGATTATTTTAATGCATTTAATAAAAAAAGCAATAAAACTTTTACAAGAGATGAGAAATATGTTCGAAACTTTTTATATAACATGTTACTAAAATATAAAATAGTTGATGAAAATGATAAAGATAAAAAGCTAATTATTTTAAACAAATATAAAAATGATGAAGGTAAAGGATATAATATAAAAAATAAATGGGGATAAAATCTGATAGAAACACATTTATATCATCCAACATATTTAAAAGATTTTGATATAGTCGGCGAAATTAATGAAATTTAAAAGAAGAAAGAAGCTATTAAAAATAGCTTTTTTTTTATTTATTGACATATATCTACAAAGATGTTAATATATAATAAATGCTTTAGATAATGCTAAGTAATATTCAAAAGAATGGAGAATACAATGATAAAAGTTATAACATATGGAACTTTTGATCTATTTCATGAAGGACATTACAATATTTTAAAAAAAGCTAAAGAACAAGGAGATTATTTAATAGTTGGCGTTACTTCTGAAAATTACGATAAAACAAGAGGAAAACTAAATGTTAAGCAGTCTTTAATTGAAAGAATTGAAAATGTGAAGAAATCTGGATTTGCAGATAAAATAATTGTTGAGGAATATATTGGTCAAAAAATTGAAGATATAAAGAAATTTAAAGTAGATAAATTTGTAATTGGTTCAGATTGGCTTGGAAAATTTGACTATTTAAAGGAATATTGCGAGGTAATATATGTTGAAAGAACAAAAGGTATTTCTAGTACTCAGCTAAGAAATAAAGAACGTGGAATATTAAAATTAGGATGTGTTGGAGCTGGAAGAATTGCGCGTAGAATGTGTAAAGAATCAAAATATGTAAGTGGTATAAATTTTGATTATGTTTACGGAAGAAATGAAGAAAAAATAAAAGAATTTACTAATAAATATGATTTAAATTTTTATAGTACAGATTATAATGAATTCTTAAAAGAAGTAGATGCTGTTTATATTGCAACACCACATTTGACCCATTATGAATTTGCTAAGAAAGCCTTAGAAAAAGGTAAACATGTACTTTGCGAAAAACCATTATGTTTAGAGAAAGCTAAAGCAGAAGAATTGTATAGAATTGCTAAAGAAAGAAAACTTGTTTTATATGAAGCAATAAAAACAGCATATTCACCGGCTTTTATAAGATTAATATCTTTAGCTAAAAGTGGAGTAATAGGAGAAATTAAAGATGTAGATGCAACTTTTACAAAACTTATGACAGATTATTCTTTAAGAGAATTTGATAAAAACCAAGCAGGAGGAAGTGTTACAGAGCTTTCTACTTATCCATTAATAGCTATAATAAAATTATTAGGTTATAAATATGAAGATGTAGAGTTTGTTTCATATTATGGAGATAAAGATGTTGATTTATATACAAAGATTATTTTAAAATATCCAAACAGCATTGCTACAGCACAAGTAGGTCTTGGAGTAAAACGTGAAGGAGAATTAATAATATCTGGTACGAAAGGATATATTATAGTTCCAGCGCCTTGGTGGAAAACTGAATATTTTGAAATAAGATTTGAAAATCCAAATGATACAGAAAAGTATTTCTATAAATTTGAAGAAGATGGATTAAGATATGAACTTTCAGAATTTTTGAATTCTATTGTAAACCATACAAGCAATATACATATAAAAGAAGAAGAAAGTATAGCAATAAGTGAAATAATTGAAAAATTTAGAAAATTAAGATTATAAAATTTGTTGACAAAACTCTAATTTGTGATAGAATACAAATAATAGATAAATGGATATTGTTTTAATTGTAAAACTAACCAATATTAATATAATAAAAATTAGGAGGTAAATACTATGCCAGAATTAAAAGGATCAAAAACAGAAAGAAATTTAATGGAGGCTTTTGCTGGAGAATCACAAGCAAGAAATAAATACACATATTTTGCTAGTAAAGCTAAAAAGGAAGGATACGAACAAATTGCTGCTATATTTTTAGAAACAGCTGAAAATGAGAAGGAACATGCGAAACTATGGTACAAACTATTAAATGGTGGTGAAGTTGGAAATACAATAGAAAACCTAAAAATAGCTGCTGATGGAGAAAATTATGAATGGACAGATATGTATGATAGATTTGCAAAAGAAGCTAGAGAAGAAGGATTTGACAAAATAGCGTATTTATTTGAAGGTGTTGCTAAAATTGAAAAAGAACATGAAGAAAGATATAAAAAATTATTAGAAAATGTTGAAGGTGAATTAGTATTTTCTAAAGATGGTGATAAAATTTGGAAATGTAGAAACTGTGGACATATTACTATTGGAAAAGAGGCTCCAGAAGTTTGCCCAGTATGTAGCCATCCTCAATCATATTTTGAAATTAAAGCTGAAAATTACTAAAATTTATTTTAAATAAAAAAAGACAATTTCAAAACGGATGAATTATTTAAGGTATATTATGTAATACTAAATTAAATGCCTTTTATATGATTGCGTAAATGGAATTGTCTAATTATTTTTATATAAAAGAAAAAAGGATAGGAGGTTATAAAACTTTATGAAAAAAGTTGCAATATTAACTAATGGTGGAGATGCTCCTGGACTTAATGCTGTTATTAGAGCTATTGTTAAAACAGCTAGAACAAATGGTGTTGAGTGTTATGGTTTTATTGAAGGATATAAGGGATTATTAAATAATAATTTTGTAAAGCTAGATTTAGATACAAATGCTTCAGGATTACTACACAGAGGTGGAACAATTATAGGTACCTCAAACAGTACAAACGTATTTAACTATAAAGTAGTTAATGAAGATGGAACAATAGAATATAAAGATTTATCAGATAAATGTATTGAAAATATAAAAAATAATGGATTTGAGTGTATATTTACTCTTGGAGGAGATGGAACTCAAAAATCTAGTAGAGATTTTTCTTTAAAAGGGGTAAATTGTATAGGTGTTCCAAAAACAATAGATAATGATGTTGCACATACTGATATGACTTTTGGATACAATACCGCAGTATCAGTTGCTACTGAAGCAATAGATAGACTTCATACTACAGCTGAATCACATCATAGAGTTATGGTTCTTGAAGTTATGGGAAGGTATGCTGGTTGGATTGCCTTAGAATCAGCTATAGCTGGTGGCGCAGATGCTGCATTAATTCCAGAAATTCCTTATGATATAAATAAAGTAGTAGACAAAATTAATGAAAGAAGAGCTAGAGGAAAAGAATTTTCAATTGTTGTTGTTTCTGAAGGTGCAACACCTATTAATGGAAATCTTGTTATTAAAAAGAAATTAGAAGATGGCTCAGGTCTAGATAATATTAGATTAGGTGGAATTGGAGAAGTAATTGCAAATGAAATTGAAGAACTAACTGGTATGGTTTCAAGAAATACTACTTTAGGTTATGTCCAAAGAGGAGGAACCCCTTCTGCTTTTGACAGAATATTATCTACAAAATATGGAACTAAGGCAATGGAGCTTGCTTTAGAGGGAATTTTTAATGTATTAGTAACATATAAAGATGGAAAAATGGGATATGTTTCTTTGGAAGATGTTGTTGGAGATAATAAGGTTATTGGTGCAGCATCTGGGAATACTAAAGAAAGTAATATAAGAAAAATTCCACTAGATGATGATTTAATTAGAGTCGCTAGAGATTTGGGAATGAGTTTGGGTGATTAGAAATATCAAAAACGCTTGCATTTTTATAAAACTGTGATATAATATAAAGGCTTATATTTAAAAGAAAGAATATTGGAGGAAATAAAATGAACGTAAAAGTTGAAAAGACAGGAAATAATAATGAATTAAAATTAGAAATTACAGTTGAAGCAAGTAAATTTGAATTAGCAATAAAAAATGTTTTTAATAAAAATGCAAAATATTTTAATATTCCTGGTTTTAGAAAAGGTAAAGCACCTATTAATATAGTTGAAAAATTCTATGGAGCCGAAATTTTTTATGAAGATGCTTTTAACGAAGTTGTTCCAGAAGCATATGAAGAAGCAATTAAATCTGAAAAATTAGATGTTGTTAGTCGTCCTGAAATTGATGTTGTACAAATTGAAAAGGGAAAAGATTTAATATTTACTGCTGTTGTTCAAACAAAACCTGATGTTAAACTTGGAAAATATAAAGGTATTGAATTAGAAAAAACAGTTTATAAAATTACAAGTGAAGCTGTTGATAATGAAATTAAAAAAATGGCAGAAAGAAATTCTAGAATAATTACAGTAACTGATAGAGAAGCAAAAAAAGGCGATATAACTGTAATTGATTACGAAGGTTCAGTAGATGGAAACATATTTGAAGGTGGAACAGCTAAAAATCATGAATTAGAATTAGGAAGTAATACTTTTATTCCTGGATTTGAAGATCAAGTTGTTGGAATGAAAATAGATGAAGTAAAAGATATAAAAGTTAAATTCCCTGAAGATTATTTTTCAAAAGATTTAGCTGGAAAAGATGCTATTTTTAAAGTAACTTTACATGAAATCAAAATGAAAGAGATTCCAACAATAGATGATGAATTTGCTAAAGATGTTAGTGAATTTGATACAATTAAGGAATTAAAAGCAGATACAGAAAAAAAATTACAAGAAGAACATGAAGCAAACAGCAAAAATGAACTAGAAGAGACTGCTGTTAAAATGGTATCAGATATTTCTGAAGTTGATATTCCAGCTGGAATGATAGATTTAGAAATAGATAATATGATGGAAGATATGAATAGAAGATTATCATATCAAGGAATAAATCTTGATAAATATCTTCAAATGATTGGCAAAACAAAAGAAGATTTTAAAAATGATAATAGAGAATCAGCTGAAACTTCTTGTAAAATGAGGCTTGTATTAGAAGCTGTTTATAAAGATGCAAAATTAGAAATTACTGATAAAGATATTGAAGACAAGTTAAACGAACTAGCTACAATGTATAGTAGAAAAGCTGAAGAACTAAAAGGTAATGAAGAGTTAGTCTCTAAGATTAAAGAAACATTAGAGTCTGAAAAGGCAATTAAATACATAATAGACAATGCTAATATAAAAGAAGTTGAAGAAAAGAAAGAAGAAAAAACTGACAATAAGGAAGCAAAAAAAAGCAGTAAAGACAAATCAGAAAACAAGGAAGAAAAAGAACAACCTGCTAAAAAAGGAACTTCAAAAAAAACTACTAAAAAAGATTCATAAAAAATCATAAAAACTTTAAATAAGGAAGTACTTTAAATAATGGAAATTATTGCTAAGGTACTTCTTTTTATTTTAGAAAAAATATTATTACAATTCATAGTTTATTTAATAAATTAGTTTATGATATAATAATTTTTTCAAAAATAAATATATCGTAACCTAATAAATAAGTATAAGAGGCTGTAAATTATAACAAATGTCGAAAAAATAGAAATAATTTTTGACATATAGTATTGAAAAAAATATTAATTTATTATATATTTATATAAGTCAAAATAATATTGTGCAAATTAGATTATAAAATATTAATTTCAATAAAGTTTACATTAAATATATTTTTTTGTAAATTTTACACTATAAATAAAAAGAAAGGAAAGAAAATAAATGATAGAAGATAGTTTAGTACCTTATGTTATAGAACAAACAAGCAGAGGAGAAAGATCTTATGATATTTTCTCTAGATTATTAAAAGATAGAATTATTTTTTTAGCGGAGGATGTAAATAGTGCATCAGCAAGTTTAGTTGTAGCTCAACTTTTATTTTTAGAATCAGAAGATCCAGATAAGGAAATACATCTATATATTAATAGCCCTGGTGGCTCAATTACAGACGGAATGGCTATTGTAGATACAATAAATTATATTAAGTGTCCTGTATCAACAATTTGTGTTGGTATGGCAGCTAGTATGGGAGCAGTACTTTTAGCTTCTGGAGAAAAAGGAAAAAGATATGCTACTCCTAATGCTGAAATTTTAATTCATCAACCATTAATCGCTGGCGGTGGATTATCAGGTCAAACTACTGAAATTAAAATTCATGCAGATCACATGGTAAAAACTAGAGATAAATTGAATAAACTATTAAGTGAAAGAACAGGTCAAAGTTTAGAAACAATTCAAAAAGATACGGAAAGAGACAATTATATGACAGCAGAAGAAGCTTTAAAATATGGTTTAATTGATGGAATATTAGATAAAAGAAATTAAGATCTATAATTATTAGGAGGTATCATGTCAAACGGCAATAAAAATAGTAGTGTAAAATGCTCATTTT
>JAFXMI010000001.1 GCA_017530505.1 Clostridia bacterium
AAAATTGGTAGTATGCAACCAGTATAATAGATATAATTTGAAGCAAGAAAGGAGGAAATTGAGATGAAGTTATCAGATAATATTAAATTTATTAGAAAAGAGAATAACTTATCACAAGAACAACTTGCAGAACAATTAGGAGTGTCAAGACAAGCTGTTTCAAAATGGGAATCTGGTCAAAGTTATCCTGAAATGGATAAAGTCTTATTAATATGTAAGCTTTATAATTACAATATTGATGAGCTTATGAATGAAAATGTCAAGGAGGTTAGTGAAACAAATCAGTCCAAAATTAACATTAATAAATATATAGATGACTTCTTTGAATTTATTACAAAAACAATTGATATGATAAGTAGTATGAAATTTAAACAGAAAATAAAATGTTTTATGGAACAAGTAATAATTGCAATTTTTCTAGTTTGTATTTTTGCTGTAATAGGAATAATAGGAAATGTAATTTTGGCAGGGTTAATAGGAAGATTACCATATAATATTTATTATACAATAAGAAATATTGTTGCTTCAATTTATATGGTTTTAGCTTTTATTAGTGGAGTTACTGTTTTATTACATATTTTCAAAGTAAGATATTTAGATTATTATGAAATAGTAAAAGAAGATGATATAAAAGAAAGTGTTGAAAAGACAGAAGATTCTCATTCATCAAAGTTAGATAGTGAAGATAATAAAAAAATAGTCTTAGAAAAAAGAAAAGAAAAGATTATTATAAGAGATCCAGAACATTCACAATCAAAATTTCTAACAGGAATTATAAAAGTTGTTTTATGGTGCATTAAGATTATGGCAATATTATTTGGAATTGGCTTTTCATTTTCTTTTGTAGGATTAGTAGCATTGTTGGTATTAAGCTTTTTATTTGTAAAAACAGGTCTAGTTTTCTTTGGCAGTCTATTAGGAATAATTTCTGCATTGATAATTAATTTTGTGATATTACAAATAATATTTAACTTTATTGTAAGTAAGAAAAACCATAAAACACGAATTGCAATTTTGCTAATAATTTCGTTAGTATTAGCAGGATTAAGTATTGGAATGATATTTATTGGAGCGACTTCATTTAATGTTGTAGAAGAAGATAATATCGAAGCTGAAGATGAATATAATATTCAAATGACAGATAACTTATCAATTGGTGGTTGGGATAGAAATATCGAATATGTTGAAAGTGATTCAAGTGATGTAAAAATAGTTGTAAAACATTCAAAACGCTATAAGACATCTTTAGAAAATGAAAATGATATTATATATGTTTTTTCTTATACAGAAGATATAGACTTTATGAATATGATTCGTGATATTATTAAAGATATTAATAATAAAGAAATAAAAAGTTACAATTATGATAACCTTATAATAGTCTATACTTCAAAAGAAAATATTGAAAAATTGAAACAAAACAAACAAATACAATTTGAGAGATCAATAGATAGAGAGATTGAAAACTTAAATAATGAAAACACAAGATTAGAAAAGAAGATATTAGAATTAGAAAATAAATTAGAAGAACAAAAAATTATTATTGAAGAACAAAAAATAAAATTAGAATCTAAAGATAGTGAGACTATACAATTACAAGAACAAATTAATAGTATAAGTGAATAAATGTAGAAAAGATTTGAGGTACTTAATTATAAATAGTAGGTATTGTGTTATTAAAACATCTAACTAAAATCTAACCAAAGTAAAAATGATTTACAAAAATGCCTTAAAATTCAAAAAGATTATTAGCACTACAAATTATTAAAAAAGTAGTAAAATTTACTGAAATTTCAAGGCTTTAAAGTTACTTAACTAACCATAAAAGATCTTAAAGGATTTTTTAATGAAAACATGTGGAGTGTGTCTGAGAATTAAAACAGATATAAGAATTTTTACCAAAAAAATACAAAAATTATATAATAATATTTATATTTAATATAAAATAATTTTATATGTTTAAATTTATAAAATTTGTTTGAGTTGACTTTTAAAAATGATGGTATAAAATAGTTTTGTTGCACATGTATTTTAAAGGGGAATAAAACTATGTATATTGAAAAAATTGTTTTAATAAGTATATATTTATTGATAGTTACAATTAATACTATTATTGTTGTAAAATATAAAAAACAAAGTGAAAAAATACATACTCTTGAAGATTATAATAAAACTTTGATTAAAGTAAATGACAGTATTTGTGGATTTAAACATGACTTTTCAAATTTTGTTCAAGCTTTAGATGGATATGCTCAAACAGAAAATATTGCTGGTGTAAAAACAATGAGTAGATCAATTTTAAAAGATTGTGTATATACTAAAAATCTAGAATCATTAAATCCTAATTTAATAAAAAATGCTGCAATTTATAGTATTATTTCAAAAAAATTTTTTTTAGCTCAATCAAAAAATGTAAACATGAATGTAGAAATAATGACAGATTTAAAGGATATAGAGAAGTTAACTTATGAAGTTTGTAGAATTTTAGCAATACTTCTTGATAATGCCATAGAAGCTGCAAAAGAATGTGAATCTGGTTATATAAATTTGAGAATTTTAAAGGATAATAGAGTTTCTAGGAAAATAATTATTGTGGAAAATACATATAAAAATGAAATTACAGATTTAGATAAATTATTTGAGAAGGGATTTACAAGTAAAGATTATAATACCCAAAGTCATGGATTAGGATTATGGAATGTTAAAAAAATATTAAGAAAAAATGATAATTTAAATCTATATACTACTAAAGGGGAACTGTTTTCACAGCAATTAGAAATATATTAAAGTAAGCTTTAATTTCTGTTACAATTCACAGATTTTTATACTAATTTTTTAGGTTACGATATAATAGTTTTTGAAAAAAGCGCATTGAAAGTGAGCAAGTTAGAAATTCTAATAAATTTTATGGAAAGAGTTCAAGGCTTGTCCTTGGAAGGGAGCCATAAAATTTATGTGAATTTCTTACGTAGTTCAGCTTGAACGAGCATTTTTGAAAAAATTATTATATCGTAACCTAATTTATTAAATAATCTGTGAATTGTAACTTTATTACAAATAGTCCATTATTTTTAAATTTAAATCCCTTGACATGGAACATAAAAAATAATACAATAAAAGAGCTATAATTTAATAAAATAGAGGATGTTTGAAATGAAATTATTTTTACTTTTTATAGGAGTATGTTCTGGTGTATTTGGTGTTAAATTCGTATTTGATGCTAGACCAATTGTAAAAAAATATTTTAGTATGGGAGACAAAAATGAAGGAGTTTTAGCAATTAAAATATTTGGATTTTTTTTGCTAATCATAAGTGGCTTATTAGTTTATTATAATTTGTATTAAATCATAGAAAGGATATATAAATTATGAAAATAAAACTTCAAGAACAAGAATTTGAAGTATGTGATGGAAAAAGTATATTAGAAACTTTTAATATACCAAAGGATGTTATTGCTGCTAGATATAATAATGAAATTGCATCTTTGAAACATATAATTGATAAAGATGGAGAAATTTCTTTTATAAATAGAAAAGATAGGGATGGAAGAATTATCTATATTAGAGGACTTTTATATATAATGAGTAAAGCTCTTATAGAATGTTATCCAAAAGCTATGCTTACAGTAAATTATCAACTTTCTAATTCTATGTTTTGTACAATAGACAATATGAATATTACAGATGAATTAATAAAAAATGTAAAAAAAAGAATGCAAGAAATAATTGATAAAAATATTGAGATTGTAAAATATAGTATGACTCAGGAACAAGCAGATGAATTTTATGAAAAAGAAAGAACTCTTAGAGGAATATTACAAACAGATATAGATAAAGAAAAAGTTTCTCTTTATTATTGTGAAAGTTATTATAATTACTTTTATGGAACAATGCCTATTTCTACTGGATTTGCAACAATATATGATTTAGAAAAATATAAAGAAGGTTTTTTATTAAAATATCCGAGTATTATAGAGCCAGATAAAATTCAATCTTCAAAGGAAAGCTTAAAATTAAAATCTGCATTAGATGAATATAGAATAATTAATAAAAACTTAGGATTAGTTACAGTACATCATTTAAATAAAAAAATAAAAGAAGGAAAACAAAAAGAATTAATTTTATTTTCAGAGGCTTTACATGAAAAGAAAATTGCTGAAATTGCTGATATGATTAAAGGAAATCCAAAAGTAAAAATGATTTTAATTGCTGGACCATCTTCTTCAGGAAAAACAACTTTTGCTGGAAAATTAGCTATGGCCTTAAGAGTTAATGGAATTAAACCAGTTACCATTTCAGTAGATAACTATTTTGTTGAAAGATCTAATACTCCACAAGATGAGTTAGGAAATTATGATTTTGAACATATTGATGCAATAGATACAGAGCTTTTAAATAAACATTTAGTAGCTTTATTAAATGGTGAAGAAATTGAGATACCTAGTTTTGATTTTACAATGGGAACAAAAAGATATTTAGGAAATAAACTTAAATTAAAAGATGATGAAATAATAATAATGGAGGGTATCCATTGTTTAAATGACAATTTAACTCCACTTATTCCAAAAGAAGAAAAGTTTAAAGTATATATAAGTGATTTAACTGTCTTAAATATAGATTATTATAATAGAATTTCTACAACAGATACACGTTTGATAAGAAGAATAGTAAGGGATAATAAGTTTAGGAATTATAAAGCTTTACATACCTTGAAAATGTGGTATTCTGTAAACAGAGGGGAACAAAGAAATATTTTTCCTTATCAGGAAGATGCAGATGTTATGTTTAATTCTTCTATTATATATGAACTTGCTGTTTTTAAAGATTATGCTATTCCTCTTTTAGAAGAAATAGGACCTGAAAATCCAGAATATAGTGAGGCAAGGAGATTAATTACTTTACTTAAATACTTTGAATCTATGGATGGTACTCAAATTCCTAACAATTCTTTAATTAAAGAATTTATTGGTGGAAGTATTTTTGAATAAGGAGGAATAAAGTGCCTAAATTTACTGTTATTGATGAAGAATTTAAATGTGAGAATTGTGGCAAATTTGTAAGAAAACTAGGCTATTCTTGTAGAAATCATTGCCAATATTGTTTATATTCAAAACATGTAGATATTAATCCTGGTGATAGAGAAGAAACTTGCCATGGAATGTTAGAACCGATTGGACTTGAAATTGATAGTAAAAAGGGTTATGTAATTATTTTCAGATGTCAAAAATGTGGGCAGATTAGAAAAAATAAAACTGCCGATGATGATAATATGGAAAAAATTATATCATTAAGTACTAACTTATAAAAAGTGTATATTTTAAAAACAAAATTAGTTTGATGACTTTTAAGAAAGGAAATAAAAAAATGAGAGATAAAATATTATTAATTACAAGGAGAGTTTTAATATTATTATTAATTATTTGGATGATTGTTGTTTTTATGTTGTCAAGTCAACCTGGAGAAGAATCAGGAACTCTTAGTAAGAAAGTAGCCTTATTAATAACCTTTGGAAACGATGAAACAGCAGATAGTATTGAACCTACTGTAAGAAAAATTGCACATGTAACAGAATTTGCTATTGGTGCAATGATATTTTATGGAATTTTAATTACATATGATAAGTATTCGTTAAAAGCAAAAATAATAATTACAATTTCTTTTATTGCTATTTATGCAGGACTAGACGAATTTCATCAAACTTTTATATATGATAGAGCCGGTAATTGGATTGATATTATAATAGATACTTTTGGCGGTGCTTTAGGTACAGGAGCAACTTTTTTAGTAGAAGCTTGTATTAGAATAATGGATGAAAAGATAAATCAAGAAATAAACGGTAAATAAATACTATAGTGAGGATATAAATAATTTATGATAGATTTTAAAGAGTTAATTTCAAAGAAAATTTCAGAAGTAGTAAAATTAGATTGGAAAGAAATAAAACAAAATATTGAAATTCCACCTAATACCAACATGGGAGATTATGCTTTTCCATGTTTTAACTTAGCAAAAGTGTTAAGAAAATCTCCACAGGCTATTGCTCAGCAAATAAAAGAAAATATTCAATTAGATGAAAATATTAAAAAAATTGATGTAGTTGGTGGATATTTAAATTTTTATTTAAATACAAGTATATTAGCAAAAGAAGTATTAAAAGCAATTTCTACTGAAGGTGAAAATTATGGTTCTAGCAATAGTGGAAATGGTAAGACAATATTAGTAGAGTATTCTTCTCCTAATATTGCTAAACCCTTTCATATTGGTCATTTAAGGACTACAATTATTGGTGCATCATTATATAAAATATATAAATTTTTGGGATATAATACAGTGGGTATTAATCATTTAGGCGACTATGGAACACAGTTTGGAAAATTGATTGAAGGTTATAAGTTATGGGCAACCGAATATAATATAGATGAGAATCCTATTGAAGAACTTATGAAGATTTATATTAGAATAAATGAATTGTGTAAAACAGATGAAAAAGTATTAGAAGCATGTAGGCAAAATTTTAAACTATTAGAGGAAGATGATGAATATTGCGTAGAATTGTGGAAAAAATTTAGGGAGGTATCTCTTAAAGAGTTTAATAGAATATATGATTTATTAGGCGTTAAATTCGATAGTATAAAAGGAGAGGCATCATATAGTAATTCTTGGGGAGAGGTTGTAGAGATTTTAGATAAAGCTGGGGTATTAAAAGAATCTGAAGGAGCAAAAATAGTAGATTTAGAAGAACAAGGTAAAGGCATTTGTATGATTACAAAATCAAATGGTTCAACTATATATGCAACACGTGATTTAGCTGCAGTTCGTTATAGAGCAAAAACATATAATTTTGACAAATGTTTATATGTAGTTGCTTACGAACAAGCACTTCATTTTAAGCAAGTATTTGAGGTATCAAAATATTTAGATATCCCAGAAAAATGTAAAAATGGATTAGAACATGTTCAATATGGTATGGTAAGGCTTTCTAGCGGAAAAATGTCTACACGAGAAGGTAATGTTATTAAAGTAGAAGATCTATTAAATGAAGCAATTTCTAGAGTTTTAGAAATAATAAATAGTAAAGAACCAAATATGAAAAATAAAGAAGAAGAAGCTAAAAAAATTGGAATTGGTGCTGTAATATTTAATAATTTATCTACTACTATAATAAAAGATCAAATATTTGATTGGACACAAGTTTTAAATTTTAATGGTGAAACAGGTCCATATATACAATATATTTATGTTAGAATAAAAAGTGTTTTAGAAAAAGCCGGCTATTTTCCAAAATATGAAGAAATAGATGTTTCAAATTTAATGGATAAAGAAAGCTTAATAATTATAAATAAATTATATCAATTTAAAGAAATTTTAGAACAGGTTACAATGAAAAATGAACCATCTATTTTAGCTAGATATCTAATAGATTTAAGCCAAAGTTATAGTAATTTTTATAATGAAAATAAAATTATAGATACTGATAAATCTATTCAAAATTCAAGAGTATATTTAAGTTATTGTGTAGGAAATGTATTAAAAACTGGAGCAAATTTATTAGGAATTGATATGCCAAATAGAATGTAAATAGATATAAAGATGTCGAATTATGTCTAATTATGGTGTACGAAATAAATTGACTTTTATAATAAATGTAATTATAATGTACTAGATTGCAATAAAACAGTAATCGTAGTACATTTTTTATGGAGGACAAAAATTCAAATGAAAAAGGAAGAAATAGTTAATACTAAAATACAAAAGATAGCAATAGGTACAGATGAATTATTTTCGATATTTTATGAAAAAAAATACGATAATTATAATAATTTAGTTAGGAATAGTAATTATAAAATATATACTACTATTATGAATATTGCTGAGTTATTTCACCGTATTCATGATAAAAATAAATTTGAAAAAATATATAATGAGATTAAGAAATTCATAATAATTGAGAAGTATTATCTTGACGATAATTTTGAAGAGGAATATGTAAAAGAATATGAGAATAATAACATATTCAGTTTTACTTTGTTAAAGTTTTGTAATCATAATAATATAACAAATATCATTATGTAAAAAATAAAAAGTTTTAAAATACAATCTAATGCAAATGCATCTACAGAAAAAAATGTTCAAAGTAATGAAGATATTACTACTTCTAAAACAACCGATATAAAAAATAGTGTTATATTAGATGATTAATACTAATTACTACATAAAAATAGTCTCTTTTTGTCGGTGAAATGTAATTCTATTTTTCACTACTAAGTTTGAAAATTACTCTTGCAATTAAATACGATATAATTACACTTTCTATATATGGTAAGACAATTAATTGTATATCATATTTAATAAAGTCATTAAATGCTATTATATGTAATATTATACATATAATAAGTGCAATAATCATATATTTTATTACTTTCTTAGGAAATGACTTTTTGAATTTAAGTAATGTTGCAACAAAAATAGGAATACATATACTAGGTAGAATGCCAACCATACTAATAATTCCAAAATTAAAATGAGATTGAGATAAAAATAAATTAATTGCTTCTTTACCATAAACAGTATCATTATGTCCCAAAAGGCTACCTCCAAAAAGAAAAGTTTTTGTCACGCCATTATTATAGCTATGAAATATTCCCACTACTAATGATATAATATATCCTATTATCAAGATTATACAAATTATTAATATTATTTTCCCTAATATATTCACTATCTTTTTCATCATTTCTCCACTCATTTCATAAACACCTCAATTATATTGTAAAATAT
This sequence comes from Clostridia bacterium, assembly GCA_017530505.1. GTDB lineage: Bacteria > Bacillota > Clostridia > TANB77 > CAG-508 > Scatovivens. Next base: position 8,779 of record JAFXMI010000001.1, read on the forward strand.
TTTCATTTATTTTAATGTAATCCAACTATAATTTATTATTCTTATTCATTCAACTTGCATAAAATATTATCTCTTATACTTTCTTTTCTCAATCATTTTAATTTTTTATATTCTGATGCTTTCATTCCAAACCAACCTTTATATATTTCATTTTAATCTCTTTTTTATCCATTCCTCAGTATAACCTTTATTACAACGATTGTCAACTATGTAGAACGATTAGATACAGTAATATCAAGGGTTGAGTGTATCTAAAAAATTAAAAATCATAAAAAATGAAAGAAATATTTAGTAAAAATCATATAAAAAAGGTTGATATTTTCAAAAACGTGTAATATAATTGTAACTGAATTGTAAAAGAAAGGAACTTTATCTAGATGTTTGGACAAGATATAGGAATAGATTTAGGTACAGCTACAGTTATAGCTTATGTAAAAGGAAAAGGAATTGTTTTAAGGGAACCTTCTGTTGTTGCAGTTAATAATTTAACTGGAGAAGTATTAGCTGTAGGACATGAAGCTAGACGTATGCTAGGGAGAACCCCAGGAAATATTGTAGCAACTAGACCATTAAGAGATGGAGTTATTTCTGATTATACTGTTACTGAAAAAATGTTAAAATATTTTATTCGTAAAATAAGCGGGAAATTTTTCTTCTCACCTAGAATAATGATTTGTATTCCATCAAAAGTTACTGAAGTTGAAAAAAAAGCTGTAATAGATGCTGCATCTAATGCTGGAGCAAGAAAAGTTTATTTAATAGAAGAACCAATTGCTGCTGCTATAGGAGCTGGAATCGATATTTCAAAACCATGTGGTAATATGATTGTAGATATTGGAGGAGGAACTACAGATATTGCTGTTATTTCGCTTGGAGGATCAGTTGTTAGTAGTTCTATAAAAGTTGCTGGAGATAAGTTTGATGAATATATTGTTAAATATATAAAAAAACGTCATAATGTTATTATTGGAGAAAGAACTGCTGAAGAACTAAAGGTTAATGTAGGATGTGTTTTTCCTAAATTTCAAGATATGGAAATGGATGTAAGAGGAAGAGATTTAAGTACTGGGCTTCCTAGAACAGTTACTATTTATTCTAGCGAAATGATGGACGCTTTAGAAGAACCAGCAATGATGATAGTTGAAGCTGTACATTCTGTTTTAGAAAAAACTCCGCCAGAGCTAGCTGCTGATATTAGCGATAAAGGTATTTATATGACTGGTGGAGGTTGTTTAATAGATGGACTAGATAAGTTATTACAAGATAAAATAGGAATAAATGTTATGATTGCTGAAGATGCAATTTCTTGTGTTGCAATTGGAACAGGAAAGGCTTTAGATAATTTAGATAGTATTGATCGTATGAAAAGATAAAATCTTTAAGAGTGAGATAATAAATGGAAAAAATAGAAGAAAAAAAAACTGTCGCATTTTATACTCTTCGGTTGTAAAACTAACCAATATGAAACTAATGGAATGATACAAAAATTTAAAAATGCAAACTATAATATAGTAAATTTTACGGAAGTTGCTGATATATATATAGTAAATACATGTACTGTTACAAGTATTAGTGATAGGAAGTCTAGAGAAATACTAAGAAGAGCTAAAAAAATAAATCCTAAAAGTATTGTGGTTGCATGTGGATGTTATGTGCAAATCGCAAAAGAAGAGTTAGAAAAAATAAAAGAAATAGATTTTGTTTTAGGAACAAATGAAAAAGCTTTTATTGTAGATTATGTTGAAAAATATTTAAATAGTAAAAATTATAAAATTGAATTACAAGATGTTTTATATAATTCCAATTATAGTGATTTCGGAAGTGTAACATATACTGAAAAAACACGTGCAGTTATAAAGATTCAAGATGGATGTGATAGATTTTGTACATATTGTATAATCCCTTATGCTAGAGGTAAAGTTCGCAGTAGAAATCCTGAGTCAATTTTAAAAGAAGTACATGAAATAGCTAATAAAGGTTTAAGAGAAATAGTTTTAACAGGAATACATATTGCTTCATATGGAAAAGATTTTAGTGAAAAGTATGGTTTAATAGATTTACTTGAAGAATTAAATAATATTAAAGGAATAGAAAGAATTAGGCTTCGGTTCAATTGAACCTCTTTTAATGTCTGAAGAATTTGTTAAAAGACTGTCAAGCTTAAAAAAAATTTGTCATCATTTTCATTTATCACTTCAAAGTGGTTGTAATGAAACTTTAAAAAGAATGAATAGAAGATATACAGTTGAAGAATTTGAAGAAGTTGTAAAATGTTTAAGAAAAAAATATCCAGATGTTATATTAACAACAGATGTTATAGTAGGATTTCCATTAGAAACTGATGATGAGTTTGAAAAAACCTATAATTTTCTTAAAAAAATTAAATTTTATAAAATGCATATTTTTAAATATTCTCCTAGATTAGGTACAAAGGCAGCAGATTTTAAAGAACAGATTTCAGCTGAAGTTAAAGATAAAAGAAGCAAATTTCTATTAGAACTGTCAAATAAAAATGAAGAAAAATATTTAGAAAATTATATTGGAAATGATGTTGAAGTATTATTTGAAGAACAAGACAAAGATGGGTATTATAAGGGACATACCTCAAATTACATAATGGTAAAAGTTAAAACTAATAAAAATATAATTGGAATAATAAAAAAAGTAAATATTACAGAAAATTTAAAAACAGGGCTTTTTGGTAAAATATTGTAAAAAATGTTACTTTTTTGCAATTAAAACTTAATATATAAAATATGCTAAAATACTTGATATTTTATAAAAAATATAATATAAATATATCAAGATAAATTAGTTTCGTACTAAGGAGGAAACAAAATGAAAGAATTTGATTTAACAGAAAATACTGGAAATAATTTACCTACACAGGTTGGAATATGGGGAAAAGTTAAAAATTTCTTATTTCAAGAAATTGATTTGAATAAACCTATAGTAGTTGAATTAACTCCTAAAGAAGAAAAGGTTTTAACAGAAGTACATGATTTTCTTTTTCAAGAATTAAAATTCCCAGAACTACATGATTTTTTATTTCAAGATATAACAACATTATTTTGGAAAAAATAAATATAAAGATTAATTAATACAATGATGGATACTTTAAAAAAGTATTATTTTGATACTTTTAAAGTATCCATTTTCTTTTGATTTTTAGCAAGAGTTTTATTAAATTTAATTAAATTTTATAGTAAAAGTTTAATTGTAACGTGTAAGGAATATTTGCAATTATTTTTAAAAGAAATAATTGACTTTAAAAGTATAGTCTTATATAATAACCGTGAACTAAAAATGCAAAGTAGGAGGATGTTAAGAAATGTCTTTTATAGAAAAGATAAAGGAAAAGGCAAAAGAAGATATAAAAACTATTGTGCTTCCAGAAGGAACTGATGAAAGAGTTCTTAAAGGTGGGATTAAAGCAATAGAAGAAGGATATGCTAAAGTTATATTTGTTGGAAATGAAGAAGAAATCTTAAAAATTGCAATTAAAAATAATATAGAAGTATCTAATCTTCAAATAGTAGATCCTGAAAAATCTGATAAAACTTTAGAATATGCTAATATATTATTTCAAATTAGAAAAGAAAAAGGAATGACAGAGGCTCAAGCTAAAACTTTAGTATTAGATCCAGTTTACTTTGGAATGATGATGCTTAAAGAAGGTGAGGTAGATGGATTAGTTTCTGGTGCGGTACATTCAACTTCGGATACTTTAAGACCAGCACTCCAAATTATAAAAACCTCACCTGGTACAAAGCTCGTTTCAGCATTTTTTGTTATGGTAACAAATTCAGAATATGGAGAAAATGGAGTTTTAGTTTTTGGTGATTGTGGTTTAAATGAAAATCCGGACAGTGAAGGCCTTTCTGAAATTGCAAAATCATCAAGTGAGAGCTTTGAAATGTTTACAGGGAAAAAAGCCAAAGTTGCGATGTTATCATATTCTACTTATGGAAGTGCTAAATCACAATTAACAGATAAAGTAATAGAGGCTACTAGGCTTGTAAGAGAAAAGTATCCAAAATTAGATGTTGATGGTGAGCTTCAATTAGATGCAGCTATTGTTGAATCAGTTGGAAGCAAAAAAGCTCCTGGAAGCTGTGTGGCTGGAAAAGCTAATGTACTAATTTTTCCAGATTTAAATTCAGGTAATATCGGTTATAAACTAGTTCAAAGATTTGGTAATGCTGAGGCTTATGGACCGTTATGCCAAGGTATTGCAAAGCCAGTAAATGATTTGTCTAGAGGATGTTCTAGCGACGATGTTGCTGGAGTAATTGCATTTACAGCTATTCAAGCTCAAAAGTTGAAATAATATATAATCTAATATTTAAAGCATATATAGTATTAAAATTAGATTTTATAGATTTCTTTAATAAATATATAAAAAAGGATATTAAGCTAAAATCTTATGATTTTAACATCATAAGTAGAAAGGATTAAAAATGAAAATTTTAGTTGTAAATTGCGGAAGTTCTTCATTAAAATACCAATTAATTGATATGGAAGGAGAGATACTTCTTGCAAAAGGAATATGTGAAAGAATTGGGGAAAAAGATTCTTCTTCTATTACCCATAAGGTTAGAGGAGAAAAATATGTAATAACAACACCTATGATAAATCATGAAGATGCAATAAAAATAGTTTTAGAGCAGTTAGTACATAATAATTATGGAGTAATTAAGGATTTATCTGAAATTTCAGCAGTTGGTCATAGACTTGTTCATGGTGGTGAAATGTTTAGTCATTCAGTATTAATTGATGAAGATGTTATTGCTAAATATGAAACATGTTCTAGTTTAGCTCCTTTACATAACCCAGCAACTATTTTAGGAATAAGAGCTTGTCAAAAGGCAATTCCAAATGTACCTATGGCAGGTGTATTTGATACAGCATTTCATCAAACAATGCCAAAGGAAAACTTTTTATATCCAATTCCTTATGAATACTATGAAAAATATGGAATTAGAAAATATGGCTTTCATGGAACATCACATCAATTTGTATCAAAAATATGTGCAAAAATGTATGGAAAGCCTATTGAAGATTTAAAAATAGTTACTTGTCATTTAGGACAAGGTGCATCAATTTGTGCAATAGCTGGGGGAAAATCAATAGATACTTCTATGGGGCTTTCTCCTCTTGGCGGAATTGCTATGGTTACTCGTTCTGGAGATTTAGATCCATCTGTTGTTATTGAATTAATCAAAAGAGAAAATTTGACACCAGAAGAGGTTAGTAATTTGTTAAATAAAAAATCAGGATTATATGGAATTACAGGATTAAATCCTGATTTTAGAGAAATAGAATTAGCATCTTATGAAGCTGATAAACCAAAAGCTCAAATTGCAATTAATTTATTTACTAAGACAATTGCGCAATTTATTGCAAAATATGCTGTTTCTTTAAAAGGTTTAGATGCAGTTGTATTTACTGGTGGAATTGGAGAAAATCAAATTAACATTAGAAGAAAGATATGTGAGAATCTAGAATGGATGGGAGTAAAAATTGATTTAAAGAAAAACGATGTACGTAGTGAACAAATAGAAATAACAGCAGAAAACTCAAGTATTAGAACATTTATTATTCCTACAAATGAAGAACTTGTAATTGCGAGAGATACTAATGAAATTATATCAGAGAAAAAACAATAGAAAGGTCAAGGTAATAAAATGAAAATCTTAGTTTTAAACTGTGGAAGTTCTTCACTAAAATTTCAATTAGTTGATGTAGTAAAAAATACTATTCTTATTAAAGGAAACTTTGAAAGAATTGGTGGAATGAAAACAACATTGAAGTTAGATGTTAGAGGAGAAAAAACAGAAATATTACGTATAGCGAGAGATTATGATGAGGCGATAAGTTTTATTTTAGAAGTTTTACAAAAACCAGAATACAATGCAATAAAATCACTTGATGAAATTGGAGGAGTAGGACATAGAGTTGTACATGGTGGTGAAATGTTTAATACTTCTGTTTTAATAAATAATGAAGTTATTAAGGAAATTGAAAAATGTATAGCCTTAGCACCGCTTCATAATCCCGCAAGTGTTGCTGGAATTAAAGCTACAGCAAAAGCTCTTCCTAACGTACCTATGGTTGCTGTATTTGATACAGCTTTTCATCAAACAATGCCAGCAAAAGCATATATTTATCAGATTCCATACAGATATTATACAACCTATAAAATTAGAAAATACGGATTTCACGGAACAAGTCATAGATTTGTAGCAAAAAGAGTTGCACAAATTATGAATAAAAAACCTGAAGAACTTAAAATAATTAATTGTCATTTAGGACAAGGTGCATCAATTTGTGCAATAGATGGAGGAAAATCTATAGATACTTCTATGGGATTAACACCCCTTTCTGGTATTCCAATGGCTACAAGAAGTGGAGATATAGATCCTGCTATAATACCTTATATTATGAAATTAGATAACCTAGGACCTGAAGATATTGAAGAAATTTTAAACAAACAATCTGGCGCATGGGGAGTTTCTGGTGTTTCTTCAGACTTTAGAGATATTGAAGATGGATTAGAAATGGGCGATCAAAGATCAATACTAACTTTAGAAAGTCAAGCATATAAAATAGCACAATTTATTGGACAATATTATGTTTCTTTAGGTGGAGCTGATGCAATAACTTTTACTGGTGGTGTTGGAGAAAATGGTAAAGAGTGCAGAGCTAGAATTTGCCAGTATTTAAAATGCCTAGGGGCAGAATTAGATGAAGTTGCAAATGAGAGCAAAGGCAAAGAAATATGTATTTCTTCTACAAATTCTAAAATTACTTTATATGTTATTCCAACAAATGAAGAATTAATTATTGCAAAAGATACTTATGAATTAATAAAGTAGTTCTTCTTTATAAATGAAGATGAAGAAGAATCAAAAGATTAATATTTATATTGAATCGTCCAAACGTATGGACAATTTGAAAAAAATTTACTTTGAATTTAAAAATAAGTTCAAGGTGATTTTTTTCAAATTTTCTATCTATATTTTTAAGATATAAATTTATATTACTTGTAATAGAAAAAATATAATTAAAATATAATTAAAAACTAGATTAAAAAAGTTGAAAAAAGATTTTTATTATGATAAAATATTTGCTGGTTAAGGAGAAACCTTAATATAATGTTTCATAGGAGGTATAAACATGAAAGATTATTTAGCAATAGAAAGCATAGAAGCTTTAGAAGTATTGGATTCAAGAGGAAATCCTACAATACAAGTTGAGGTTGTTACTTTAGGTGGATTTAGCGGAGTTGCGATGGTTCCATCAGGTGCTTCAACTGGTAGTTTTGAAGCAGTTGAACTAAGAGATGGAGATAAAACTAGATATTTAGGAAAAGGTGTTTTAAAAGCTGTTGAAAATGTAAATAGTATAGTTGCTCCAGCTTTAGAGGGAATGAACGTTTATGATCAAATTGCTATTGACAAAGCTCTTATAGAGCTAGATGGAACTGATAATAAGGGAAAATTAGGGGCAAATGCTACACTTGGCGTTTCTCTTGCGGTTGCAAAAGCTGCTGCAGCTTCTTTAGGTATGGAACTATATAATTATATTGGAGGGGTAAATGCTAAAACATTACCAGTTCCAATGATGAATATTATGAATGGTGGAAAACATGCAGATTCAACATTAAGCGTACAAGAATTTATGATAATGCCTGTAGGTGCAAAATCTTTTGCTGAGGCTTTAAGAATGTGCTGTGAAATATATCATAATTTAAAAGTTGTTTTAAAATCAAAAGGACTTGCTACTGGTGTTGGTGATGAAGGTGGATTTGCTCCAAATGTTAAAGATGAAGATGAAGCACTTTCTTTAATTATAGAAGCTACAGAAAAAGCAGGATATAAACCAGGTGAAGAAGTATGTTTAGCATTAGACGTTGCAGCCACAGAAATGTATGATGAAGCTAAGAAAATTGGAAAAGAAGGAATGTACCATTTTTGGAAAATTGGAATTACTAAAAATACAGAAGAAATGATTGCTTACTATGAAGATTTAGTAAACAGATATCCAATTATTTCAATAGAAGACGGTTTATCTGAAGAGGATTGGGAAGGTTGGAAATCCTTAACAAATAAATTGGGAAATAAAATCCAATTAGTTGGTGATGATTTATTTGTAACAAATATAAAAAGACTTCAAAAAGGAATTGATTTAGGTGTATCAAATTCTATTTTGATTAAATTAAATCAAATTGGTACTTTAACAGAAACTTTAGATGCAATAGAACTAGCTAAAAAGAATGGAATGACAGCTGTTGTATCACATAGAAGTGGAGAAACTGAAGATACGACTTTAGCAGATGTTGCTGTTGCTACAAATGCAGGACAGATTAAGACTGGAGCACCTTGTAGAACAGATAGAGTTGCAAAATATAATAGATTATTAAATATTGAACATCAATTAAAAGATATATCTATCTATGAAGGAAGAAATGCTTTAAAAAGATAGTATAGATTTTTATAAAACATTAAAAAGAACAGTATTTTTAAATATTGTTCTTTTTATTTTATTAATATATAGTCTATAAAATTTATTAGATTTTCTAGCTTGCTCATAATAAATGAGTTTTTTTAAAATTATTATATAGTAATCTAGTTTAAAGTAATCTAGTAAATAAGTATATGAGGATAAGAATTGTAAAATCACATAAGTTTACAATTTATGACTTATATAAATATATTAAGAGATGAAAGACATCTGCTGTAAATTGTAAAAATACACGGTTGCAATGATTAAAAAAACTTAAAAAATCACTTGAAAATTTGTTTATTATATTATAGAATAAATACGGTCAAAAAGACTAATAATAATAAAAATGGTACTTACAAGAATTTTGTATTTAGGTTAAAATGTTTAAATTGTAAAGTATCGGAAATTGGAGGTTTATTATGGCAGTAAAAGTTGCAATTAATGGATTTGGACGTATTGGACGTCTTGCTTTTAGACAAATGTTTGGAGCAGAAGGTTATGAAATTGTTGCTATAAATGATTTAACTAGTCCTGATATGCTTGCTCATTTATTAAAATATGATTCTGCTCAAAAAAGATATGAAAAAGCAGATACAGTTTTTGCTGGAGAAAATTCAATTACAGTTGATGGTAAAACAATAAGGATATATGCAGAAAAAGATGCAATTAATTTACCTTGGGGGGAACTAGGAGTAGATGTAGTTTTAGAATGTACAGGTTTTTATACTTCTAAAGAAAAAGCATCAGCTCATATTCAAGCAGGTGCAAAAAAAGTTGTTATTTCTGCTCCAGCTGGAAATGATTTACCAACAGTTGTTTTTGGAGTTAATGAAAATATATTAACAAAAGAAGATACAGTTATTTCAGCAGCTTCTTGTACAACAAACTGTTTAGCACCTATGGCAAAAGCATTGAATGATTATTCACCAATATTATCAGGTATTATGACAACAGTTCATGCTTATACTGGTGATCAAATGGTACTTGATGGACCACATAGAAAAGGTGATTTAAGAAGAGCTAGAGCTGCTGCAGCAAACATTGTTCCAAATTCTACAGGTGCTGCAAAAGCAATAGGATTAGTTATTCCTGAATTAAACGGAAAACTAATTGGCTCTGCCCAAAGAGTTCCAGTAATAACAGGCTCTTTAACAATTTTAATTGCTACTGTTAAATCAGATAAAGAAATTACACCAGAATCAATTAATAATTATATGAAATCAGTTGCAAATGATTCTTTTGGTTATACAGATGAACCACTTGTTTCTTCTGATATTATTGGTTCAACTTATGGTTCTTTATTTGATTCTACACAAACAATGGTTACAAAAGTTGAAAATAATATATATCAAATTCAAGTTGTTTCATGGTATGATAATGAAAATTCATATACTAGTCAAATGGTTAGAACAATTAAATACTTTGCTGAAATAAATTAAAAATAGTAAATTATTATAATAATTAAAATGCTTAGTAAATTTGTTTATATACGACGTATTAGCAAAAAAATATTATGTAAATTTATAAAAAGAGGAGAAAATTTAAAAAGTTTCTCCTCTAGGTATTGTTTTATAAAAAAATGAAAGGAATAATGCAAAATGAATAAAAAAACAATTAAAGATATAGATGTTAAAGGAAAAAAAGTTTTGGTTAGATGCGACTTTAATGTTCCTATGGATGAAAATAAAATAATAACAGATAATAGGAGAATAGTAGCAGCACTTCCAACAATTAAATATTTACTAGAAAATGATTGTAAAGTTATTCTTTGCTCTCATTTAGGTAGACCAAAGGGAGAAGTAAATCCTAAATATTCTTTAGTTCCAGTGGCTATAGAATTATCTACTTTATTAGGTAAAGATGTAAAACTTTCAAAAGATGTTGTAGGACAAGATGCTACTAATCTAGCTAATAATCTAAAAAATGGAGAAGTAATGCTTCTTGAAAATGTTCGATTTGAAGCTGGTGAAGAAAAAAATGATGAAGAATTATCTAAAAAATTAGCAAATCTTGCAGAACTTTTTGTAAATGATGCGTTTGGAACAGCACATAGAGCTCATAGTTCAACAACAGGTGTTGCAAATTATATTCCATCAGTCTCAGGATTTTTAATTGAAAAAGAGTTGAAATTTTTAGGTGGCGCTTTGGAAAACCCTGAAAGACCTTTTGTCGCAATATTAGGAGGTGCAAAAGTTTCAGATAAAATTGGTGTAATTGATAGTTTACTAGCAAAGGTAAATACACTAATAATAGGAGGAGGTATGGCATATACTTTCTTTAAAGCAATGGGATATGAAATTGGAAATTCTTTATGTGAATTAGATAAATTAGATTTGGCTAATGAATTAATGGAAAAAGCAAAAAATAATGGTGTAAAATTTATGCTTCCTATAGACAATAGAATTGGTAAAGAATTTAAAGCAGATACAGAAAGTAAAGTTGTAAAATCTACTGAAATACCTGCTGATTGGGAAGGATTAGATATTGGACCAGAAACAGTTAAACTATATGAAGAAGAACTAAAGAAAGCAAAAACTGTTTTATGGAATGGACCACTTGGTGCTTTTGAAATGCCTCAGTTTGCAGTAGGAACAAATGAAATTGCTAGAATTTTATCTAAAGTAAATGCTATCACTATTGTAGGTGGTGGAGATTCTGCTGCAGCAGTAGAAAAAACAGGATTATCAGAAAAATTCACACATATTTCTACTGGTGGCGGTGCTTCACTTGAATTCTTAGAAGGAAAGAAATTACCTGGAATAGAGGCTTTACAAGAAAAATAATAATTATATTAAAAAAATTGAAAGGGATTTTTTATGAGAAGAAAAGTTATAGCAGGAAATTGGAAAATGAATATGCTTCCAAATGAGGCAATTGAATATATACAAAATTTTGAAAATCTTGTAAAAGATACAAAAAATGAAGTAATTCTTTGTGTGCCTTACATAGATTTGTTCTATTGTTTAATGAATGTACAAGGAACAAATATAAAAATTGGTGCTCAAAACATGCACTGGGAAGATAACGGAGCATATACTGGAGAGATATCTCCTAAAATGTTAAAATCTATTGGAGTAGAATATGTAATTATAGGTCATTCCGAAAGAAGGTCTTATTATGCTGAAACAGATGAAACAGTTAACAAAAAAGTTAAATCAGCTTTTGAAAATGATTTAAAACCAATAGTTTGTGTTGGAGAAACCTTAGAGCAAAGAGAAAGAGGAGAAGCTGAAAAAATTATTACTACTCAGATAAGACTAGATTTAGAGGGATTAACCAAAGAACAGGTTAAAAATACTATTATAGCTTATGAGCCAATTTGGGCTATTGGAACCGGTAAAACTGCAACATCTGAAGACGCAAATAATGCAATAAAAGCAATTAGAAATGAAATACTTAAAATATATGGTGAAGATGTTGCTAATAGCGTAATAATTCAATATGGTGGAAGCGTAAAATCTTCAAATGCAAAAGAATTATTTGCCACATCTGATATTGATGGTGGATTAGTTGGTGGAGCTAGTTTAAATCCAATTGAATTTTCAAAAATTGTTAATTATGATAAATAATTTAAATTGTAACAATCTGCTATAAAATGTTACAATTCACAGCTTATTTAATAAATTAGGTTACGATATAATAATTTTTTCAAAAATGCTCGTTCAAGCTGAACTGCGTAAGAAATTCACATAAATTTTATGGCACCCTTCCAAGGACAAGCCTTGAACTCTTTCCATAAAATTTATTAGAATTTCT